>NZ_JBHVET010000073.1:0-18530 GCF_042802135.1 Kitasatospora sp. NPDC057512 | reverse complement strand
GCGCAGCACCCCCCGGGCCGGCCCCGCGGCCGCCACCAGCGGCTCGACCTCGGCCAGGACCCGCTCCGCGGTCTCCCGAGCCCGCCGCGCCTCCGGCCCCGCGGCCACCAGCCGCTGGAGCGCCACGACCAACGCCGAGCTCAACGCGTCCTGCCGCTCGACGTCCAGCCGCACCGCCACCGTCTGCTCGACCGCCCGGGCGATCTGCCCGGCCGCGGCCAGCGCCTGCGCCGCCGTCTGCGCCCCGACCCCCGGGATCAGCCGCAGCGTGTAGCCGGAGGCCTCCACCACCTGCCGCACCGTCCCCAGCCCGGCCGCCTCCAGCGCCCCGACCCGCAGCCGCCCCTCCGTCACGTCCCGGAGCCGCGCCACCGGGATGGCCGCCAACTCCTCCCGCACCAGCCGGTCCCGCAGCCCGACGTACGCCACCCGCACCTGCTCCACGGCCCCCCGGTGGTCCGCCACCACCGCCCCGGCCGCCGCCCGCAACCCCTCCGCCTCGGCAAGGACCACCCCGGCCCGCCGCCCACCACGCCGCTCCCCCACCATCCGACCCCCGCCTCGCTCCGCACACCCAGGACGCGCACCATGATCCCACCCACCACTCCCGGCCGCCCTGGCCCACCACCGACCGGCGGCCCCGGTGGACACCAACCCCCTCCACCGAAGCCGCCGGCCCGCGCGCCTACGGCTCGGGCGTCACCGCGGAACCCGAATCGCCGTGACCGCCCCGTCCTGCTTCAGCGAGACCGGCCGCCGCCGCTTCCTGAAGTCCCACGACTCCTCGGACCACTCCGACCGCGACGCGTGTGCCTGCGCCGGCACTGCTACCGGGCACGACCGGGGTGCGTGTCGGCGAGGTCGTTCAGGGCCGCGTTGACCACCTGCCAGCAGATGGCCAGGGTGTCGCGGTCCGGCCGGTGGCTCTGCCGGGCCTCGGCCTTGGGGTGCACGAAGTTCCGGTACTTGCGCAGCTCGTGGCTGAACTTCTCGGCGTCCGGGCCGAGCCACCCGACTCGGTGACACGCCTTGATCAACCTGTCCAGATTGATGCTGTCCTCGGAGTCCCTGCCCAGGAGAGACGGGTCCCGTTCCACGACGGTCTGGAGCAGCACACCCTCCATCAACGAGCCGAGCATGATGATCGCCGCGACGTGGGCGCCGTTGGCATAGCAGGTGCGGGCCTCGTCCAGACGCCACTGGAGCAGTTCCGCCATGGCCTCGTCGGCGATGAGGTCCGCCATGACGACCTTCAGCTCGGCGGAGCCGTAGTGCGTCGGGTGCGCCAGCGCCGGATCGCACGACACCAGCCTGGGGCTGCCGCCGGGGTTCTCCAGCCGGTACCCCTCGTGGATGAGGAAGGTGTTGACCGCCGTCACGACCTCGGTGAGCAGGCCGGGCTCCTCGAGGTACTCACGCGGATCGGCCAGCCTGAGCAGCACCTTCTCGATCTCCGCGGGCTGGTCGCGCCGGGCCATCAGCAGTTCGGCAGCCCACTCCCTGCGGTACTGGCCGTCGTACTCGGGCACCTCCTGCCAGCCGGCCCGCTTGAGGAAGGCCGCGATCTCGAAGCCGCGGCGGTAGAGGAGGTCGTCGTCGCCCGCGACGACGCGGGCGAGTTCCTCCAGGGTGTTCTCGTCCAGCGTGCGGTCGTCCTGCCGGCTGTGCGTCTGGGTCATGCCGTTCCTCCGGTCGAATCGGTGTCAGGGGCGGGGGCGGATTCGGCACCGTCCCCGCGGTCGGGGCCCTGCTGCCCCGCCGGCTCGTGGTCCTCCGCGCCTTCGTCGGGCAGTTCGTCGCCCTCCGGCAGTTCCAGTGGCGTCCACGGCCGCGTGTCCCCCGGCGGCGAGGAGGGCCGGGAGTAGTTCGCCGGGCGGATGCCCTGCCGGTCGAGTTCCTCCCACAGGCCCGCCAGGGCCTCGTCCGGGTCGAACCTGAACTCGCTCTCCCGGATGCGCCAGAACCGCCAGCCGACCCGCTGGAGTTCACGGTCGCGCTGCTGGTCGTGCCGGATCTGGTCGAGGGTCGAGTGGTAGTAGTCGCCGTCGCACTCCACGCCCAGGCGGCCGCGCGCACCGACCACCACGAGGTCGATGCGCTTGCTGCCCGCCGGGTACTGGGGCACCACGTGGTAGCCGCGCTCCTTGAGCCGCAGGTAGACCTGCTGCTCGAAGAGGGAGTCGAAGGGCGGGCGCCGGACGTCGGGCAGCACAGCGCCGAGGTCGGCCGCCTCCGCCATTGCGGCCGGCGGATTCTGCATGTAGCCGAGGAGGTTGAGCCGCAGGTCCCCGGGTTTGAGCTGGTCCGGCGGCACCGAGTAGAAGAGCCGCATCTGGTCCTGGGCGCGGCTGGCCGCCACGTTGTAGGCCTGCTGCTCGCTGCGCATGCCGCCGGCGATCTTCCGCACCCGGTCGACCACCATCGACAGCAGGATGACGTGCCGCTCGTCGCCCTGGAACTGGGCCGGGGTTCCGACCCGGATGCGGTGGCGTTCCCGGACCGGGGCCGGCAGGCGCTGTTCGATCAACTGCTCCAGCAGTTTGACCTGGCCGAAGCCCTGGAGCACGATCACGCCCATGGTCTTGTGCTCGTACGCCGGGTCCGCGGCCAGCTCGGCGAGGCAGTCCACGATCGCCTCCGCTTCCTTCGGGTTGCGGATCCGTCCGTCGCGTCCCTCGGTGACCCCGCCCTCGACGTAGTGCGTCAGCAGCGGGTCCAGCCGTTCACCGCCGTACTGCCGCAGCGGGATGAGGCCCGGCGGAGTGTAGAAGGTCTCCGAGGACCAGCCGATGATCTCGGGCATGCAGCGGAAGTGCTCCTGCAAGCGGATGGTGGACGGGAAGAACGTCGACAGCAGCTGGTACAGGTTGGAGTGCGGCATGTACAACTGGCGCAGGTGGGCTGGGACTTCGGGCAGGTGCGCGGACAGCCGGTCCTGAATCTGCTGGGTACGGCCGAGCCCGGTGACCGGGGGCGTGCACTGCTTGTCGTCGCCGACCACGATGATCCTCGGCGCGAGCCAGAGCAGGAACAGCGCGTCCATGCCCGCCTGACTGGCCTCGTCGACGATCACCACGTCGAAGGCGTCCTGCCTGGGCTTGATCATCTCCGCCACCCGCGCGATGGGCATCACCCAGGCCGGCACCGCTCCCTGGGCGACCTGCATCGCGCTGTGGGCGGCCGCCTTGAAGTGGGAGGCACTCTTGCCCTTGCCCTTGCCGTACGACGCCATGTGCGTGCGGTAGGCCTGGAGTGCCGAGCGCTGCTCCTGGGTCATCCGCACCAGGCAGTGCAGCCGACCGTGTGCGGCGGCCAGGTCACCCGTGAGCTCCTCCAGCTTCGCCTCGTGCTCGGTGAGTTCGCCGTCGAGGCGCTGTTCCCGGCCGGGTGCGCGTTCCTCGTCGATGAACTCGGACGCCCTCGCCCAGGCCCAGGCGTCCCGGAGCCGGGCGAGCCGCTCGTCCCAGGCCGGGTCCTCGGCCTCCGCTTCGAGCCTGCCGGCGAGCGCGGGCGACGCGCTGCGCAGGCCTTCGAGCAACTCCACGCAGCGACGCCGCCGTTGGTCCCGTTGCTGCGCCGCCGCGAGCGCTTCGAGCTCCTTGGTGTACCGGTCGACGTCACGGTCGCGCAGGGCCTGTGCCATGGCGAGCGCCTCGACCGGCGCGGCCACTCCGTCCTCCCCGCCGCGCAGGAGCCGGTCCCATCGGCCGAGCCGCTCCGAGGCCTCCTCCGCGCGCTGCCGGCCGGCCAGGGCCGCGACGGCCTCGGCGAAGTCCTGCCACGCCTGTGGCCGGGTCAGGTCGAGGTAGACCCCGTGGTGGACCAGGAGTTCGTCGACCTGCTCTCGGATCCGGCCGAATCCGTCGACCTCGGCAAGGTGCCGGTAGCGCTCGGACATCGAAGCCAGTCGCACCTCCAGCGGCGCTTCCGGTACTGCCGCACCCACCTGCTCCCAGCGGGCCGCCACCGCGGCGAGGGCCGCGTGTGCGTGCAGGTGGGCCAGCACGGCGCCCAGATCACCGGCAGAGGCCGGCACCTTGCCGTCCACCGTGCAACTGCCGAGGAGTTCCTCGGCCTCCCGCTGTGCCCTGAACGCGAACCGGGTCCGCAGCCGGCGGCCCGCCGACAGCTGCTCCATCAGGGCCGGGATCGTGGCCGCCATCCGGCGGGCGCGCTCGGGGACCAGGAGGTCCGGGAGGACCACCGTGCGCAGACCGACCCGGTCGAGGCCCTCGGCCACCTCGGGGAGGACGCTCTCGACATCGGCCACACGCCGCCAGAGGTCGGGGTGGCGCCGGGCCAGCCGGTCCGTCAGCGCGCGCTCCACCCAGCCCTCGTCACCCCAGCGCGCGGCCTCCCGGTGAACACCCAGACGGTGCAGCCGATTTCGGGCGGAGCCCAGCAGCTCGGTCAGCCGGTCCGTGGTGGAGGTCTCCAGGGCGGCCAGGACGTTGCGCACCTCGACCGCCGCCGGCGAGAGCCCGTTGACGCTCAGCTGACTCACCGCGAGGGCCGCCGCGACCTGGCCGGACGTCGGCAGCGTCTCCGCCGCCGGGAACACCCCGGACTCCGTCCACTGCCCGGCTCCGTCCCGCAACAGCGAGAGCAGTTCCTCCGCCTGGACGGGCGAGAGCGGCGGTGTCTCCGGCGCCCGGTTCGGCAGCCTGCCGATCCAGCCCAGCCGCACCGCCTCGTCCTGCACCTTCCGCACGATCGCGGCGAGCGTCCCCGAGTAGCCCGGTGCGACCTCCGGGTGCTGGTAGACCTCCGCTTCGCGCAGGGAGACCACCTGCTCGGTCAGCAGCTTGATCCTGCTGCGCACCTCGTACCGGCGCTGGGTCAGCCGCTGGATCTCGTCCCGCAGCTGGTCGGTGTCGCCCGCCGCCACCCGATCGCTCAGCGCGTTGATGGTGCGTTCCAGTTCGCTCGCACCGTCCTGGCTGGTGGTGCTGAGCAGTAGCACGCACAAGTCCCGGACAGCCGGGGGGAGTTTGTCCCGGAGAACGGTCAGCGGCTGGTCCTTGGCGCTGGTCACGAGCACCCGCTGGCCCTGGGCCAGGAGCGCGGACACCAGGTTGGCGATGGTGTGCGTCTTTCCGGTGCCGGGCGGGCCCTGCACCACCACGCCGGTGTCCCGCTGCAGCCGCTGGAGTACGGAACGCTGCTGGGCATTGGTCTTGCCGGGGAACAGCGGCTCGTCGCCGAAGAGCGCCGGCGCCTGCCGCCCGCCCCAGTTCTGCCGGTCCTCGGGGTTCAGCGACATCACCAACTGCGCCAGCCCGAGCGGGGCCCGGCGTTCGGACACCACGCTCTCCGCGATGCGGTCGTAGAACCTCAACACCTCGTTGCGGTCCCTGGGCCGCTTCAGCAGGGCGGGCGCGAAGGTCAGCCTGGCGCCCTCGTCCGGTCCCGCCGGCGGACGCCAGTTGGTGCTGAACGCCACCGGCCTGGGCAGGACCAGGTCCAGCCACTGCGAGAGGCACTCCAGCGCCTCCTCGCTCAACAGATGGAAGGGCAGCGCGGAGAGCTCCTCGTTGAACGCCGCCGCACGCTCCGGCACCCATCCGTCGTCCGCGTCCAGGAAGTCCCGGTCCTCCAACCGGACCGCTCCGCTCTCCGTGAGGCGTACGGTGATCTGCGCGGTCCGCCGATCGACGTGGGTCTCCACCCGCCGCGAGAGCACGTGCCGGTGGATCACCCCGCCGTTCGGTTCCCGCCAGCTCAACAGGCCTGCGGCGAGCACGAGTTCCTGCTGGTCGTCCTGCCGCGCCAGCTGCTGGTGCCAGTGGTAGACCTTCTCGTAGAGCTGACGCTGCGACCGCTCGGACCGCTCCCGCTCGGCCCAGATCCGCCAGCGCGCGAGCCACGGCCCGTACGCCCGCAGGACCTCCGCGGCCTCCTTCCGCGCGACGACCACCTCGTCGCCCTGCCACCCGTCGACTCCACCCGCCGCCGGCTCCCCGGTCCGGTACGGACCCTCCTCCGCGAGCGGCGGGTCCTCGGCATCGGCGTCCTGACACAGCCGCTCGTCGACCCACCCCTCCAGCACCGGCGGCAGTTCCGGCGCCGCGGCCTGCGGAACGTGGTCCAGGATCAACAACGGACGGCTGTCGTCCCCGGACGGCCGGGGCACCTTCGCCGGCAGGTCGGCCAGCCAGAGCGGCCCCCAGGAACGCGTGTCCCGGAGCCGCTGATGGCTGCTCTGCACGACCTCGCGCAGGAATCCGACCAACGCGGCGGTCTGACCGATGACATCGGGGTCACCCGCATGTCGCCGTGGAACGCTCACCATTCTCCCTTCAGTCGGTGACGAACGTTCCAGCATGGGGGCGGCCGCGGTGCCCGGAAGCCGGTCGGGCCAGAGTGGCCGAATTCCCGCCGAGTGATGGCCGACTTTCACTCGGCGGAAATTCGGATGGCCATTTCAACGGCGCAGGAAGGCGAACGCATTTCCTGCCATCGAACGCTTGAAGGGCCGTCCGACCAGGCGGTTTCGGACATGGAAAATCCCCCGGCGGTGCCGGGGGATTGACAAGGAATATGAACTGTCGGCGACGGTGTTCGACGCCGCAGACAACCCTCGCGCTAGGCGCGGATGCGGCGGAAGACGGCGATCAGGAGGGCCGCGGTGAGGGCCAGGAGGAGGCCGGCTTCGACGAGTTGGATGGGGGTGAGGTGGGCGGCCGGGTGGAAGCGGAGCCAGGAGGCGCTGGCCGTGTTGCAGGTGGTGTTGAAGGCGCAGGAGTCCGTGCTGATGCGGGTGCCGTCGGGGAAGATGACGCCCTGGTCGATGATCCAGGCGTTGGTGGGCTGGGCGGTGCCCACGGGGGCCACCTGTTCCACGACCGGGTAGAAGGACGGTCGGGCCCAGACAACGAGGCCGTAAACGGTGGCGACGAGGGCGCCGGTGGCGAACATCGCGGGGAGGGTGCGGCGGACGAGTTGGCCGACCAGGACGCCGAGGGCCAGGGCGAACAGGGACCAGGCGACCGGGGCGAGGCCGAGGGCCGGGTAGGTGAAGAACTGGAACGGCGGGTCGAAGGCGTCCGGACCGTGCACGATGTCCGTCCACCACACCCAGGTCATCAGGGCGGCGATCACACCGCTGACGGCCAGGACGGCGAGGCCGGGGACGGCGAGGCGGACGGCCAGCCAGCGGGCCGGGCTGACGGACTGGGCGCGGATCAGGCGGATGGTGCCGCGCTCGTACTCCTGGGCCAGCAGCGGGGCGCCGATGAACACGCCGATCAGCAGCGGGAGGGCGGTGACGGCGGGCTGGAGGACCTCCAGGTACCAGAAGTTGGGGCGGTTGATCGGCGCGAGGAGGGCCCAGCACTCGGAGTCGGACCAGGAGTCGGGGTAGTAGCAGCCGGTCCGCCGCAGAACGCCGATGATGTGGCGGAGGGCGACGTGGATCCAGACGAGGTCCGCCGCCGCGAGGAGGAGCAGCACGCCCAGGATCCAGAGCAGGAAGCGATTCTGACGGATCGTCAGCCAGAACAGACCGCGCAGGGCGGGGGTGGCGGGCCGCCGGTCGGCGGGAGCGGGGCTGGAGGCCCGGTCGGGCAGGACGTCGGCGCTCATGCGGCCACCCCGTTCGGGTCGGGCTTCACGTCGTTCGGGTTGTCGCTGGAGGGGTCGGCGGACGCCCGGAGGTAGCCGAGCAGCAGGTCCTCCAGGCTCGGGCGTTCGCTCTCCCAGTCGCCGTCCACCGGCTCGTCGGTGCGGACCAGGGCGACGGCCCGGCGGCCGCTGACGCGCCGCTCGACCACCGTCTCGGCGGCCAGGGAGGATCCCTGGGCGGCCGGTCCGGTGAGCAGTTGGTGCCCGTCGAGGATCTCCTCCAGGTCGCCGGCCAGCCGGACGCGTCCGCGCTGGACGAGGAGCAGGTGGTCGATGACGCCGTCCAGCTCGGGGAGGATGTGCGAGGACAGGACGATCCCGGCGCCGCGCTCGGCGGCGACCGACATCAGCGTGCCCATCAGCTGGTGCCGGGCGAGCGGGTCGAGGTCGGCCATCGGTTCGTCGAGCAGCAGCAGGTCGGGGAGCTTGCCGAGGGCGAGGGCGAGGCAGACCCGGGTGCGCTGGCCGCCGGAGAGCGATCCGACCCGTGCCTTGGGGTTCAACTCGCCCTGGTCGGCGATCTGTTGGGCCACGGCTTCGTCCCAGACCGGGTTGAGCTCGCGGCCCATCCGCAGCGTCTCGGCGACGGTGAGGCCCGGGTAGAGCGGCTTGTCCTGCGGCACGTAGGCGACCCGGGCGCGCAGCTCGGGCGCACCGGCGGTGGCGCCGAGCACCCGCACCCTGCCCTCGGTGGGCGCGAGTTGACCGGCGGCGAGGGAGAGCAGGGTGCTCTTGCCCGCGCCGTTGGGGCCCACCACGCCGCAGATCCGCCCGGCCGGGACAGTGACATCACAGCCGCGCAGCGCCCAGCCGCCGCGGTACCTCCTGCCGAGGCCTTCGGCCTCCAGGGCCGGCGCCGTCGCGGGCGCCGTGGTCGTCGGGTCGTCCACCCGGTCCCCCCACTGTTCTCGGTTCGGTGTTGCCGGGGAGCCGCAGACCCCGGTGCCGAGGTTTCGGCCCCCGGTTTCGGCCCCCGGTTTCGGGGCCTCAGGCCCCGCTGTCGGAGCCGGGGACCCCGGTGTCGAAGCGCTGCTCCAGGACGGAGGCCATCAGCGCGGCGATGTCCTCGCGCTCCAGTCCGGCCTCCCGGGCCTGGTCCACCCACCCGACCAGGCCCGCCCGCAGCGGCCCGTCCGCCGCCGCCTCCGGCCGGGCGAGCGAGCGCCGGACGAAGGTGCCGAGCCCCGGGCGGGGTTCGACGAGGCCTTCGCGTTCGAGTTCGCGATAGGCCTTCAGCACGGTGTTGGGGTTGATCGCGGTCAGTTCGACCACCTCTCGGGCGGTCGGCAGCTTGTCTCCGGGCTGGAGCAGTCCGAGCCGCAGGGCCTGCTTGGTCTGCTGCACGATCTGCTGGTAGGTGGAGACGCCGCTGCGCCGCTCGATGCGGTACTCGATCACCGGCGATTCGGCCTTTCACTAGTTCAATAGTGGAATGGTGGCGCACGGCGCCGCGCGGGTCAAGCCGGACCCGGGGGTTGTCCGGCCCGGGGCTGTCCGACTCGGGGGTGGTCCGGCCCGAACAGTGGCTCAGGGACGTTGCAGCAGGAGCAGGCCGTCCTGCTCGACCAGCGGCCGGTAGCCGCGCTCCCGGTAGACGGCCAGCATCCGGGCGGTGTCGGCGGTGGCGCACGGGGCCTGCACGCTCGGGTCACGCAGGTCGACGGCCACCCACTGCGGGCCGGGGCCCTCCGGAGCCCGGCACACCAGGGTGACCTCCGTCCGGCGGGTGAGCTGGGCCGCCAGCCGGTTGGAGGCGGCCACGGTGGCGTCGTCGGGTATCCGGTGCAGCAGCGCCCGGGTCTCGGTGAGCCGGGGCGAGGTGCGCCAGGCCTCGGGCATCACCACCTCGTGCAGTGGGTAGAGCGGCAGCGTCACGACGGCCACCAGGGCGCTGACGGCGAGCCCGCGCCTGGCCCGGCGCACCTCGACGCGGCGGCGCGCGTCACCCCGGCAACCCGCTTCACCCCGACAACGCGCGCCACTCCAGCGGCCCGTGTCGCCCCGGCAACCCGCGTCAACGCGGCGCAGGACGTCCACCAGGGCCGCGAATGCGATCGGCATCAGCACCGCGCTGTAGTGGTAACTGACGCCCCAGTAGTGCGAGTTGGACGAGAACAGCCGCCACGCGAGGGTGGGCGCGCAGAGCAGCAGGAGCGGCGAGCGCACGCCGATGAAGCCGGCGGTGGCGGCGAGCAGGAACAGCAGCAGCCACTTGACCGGCGGCCAGCCGAGCCGCAGCGGCAGCCCCCAGAGCGAGGCCTGCCCGCCCTGCCCGCCACCGTCCAGCTGCTGCCAGTAGTCGAAGCCCCCGCTCGGGTTGAAGGCCGGGAGCACGACGAGCACGGTGAGCGCGGTCGCGCCGAGGCCGACGGCGGCGAGGGCGAGCCCCGGCAGCGGAGAGCGGCGCCGCTCCCGCCGCGCCTGCCAGGCGATCAGGGCCCCGACGGCGGCCACCGTCAGCCCCAGGTCCTCCTTGACCAGCAGCAGCGGCAGCGACCAGAGCGCGGCGGCGAGCGGCCGGCGCCGGCCGACTGCGGTGGCGGCGAAGGCGAGCAGCGGGACGGCGAAGGCGATCTCGTGGAAGTCGTCGGCCGCCGCCCGGACGATCCCCCAGGAGGCCCCGGTGGCGCAGCCGACGAGCAGCGCGACCCGCGGCCCGGCCACCTCGTGGGCCCAGCGGGTGAGCGGGACGACGGCCAGCGCCATCAGCAGCGCCTGGGCGACGACGAGGGTGAGCGGGCTCGGGAAGGCCCGGTAGGCGGGGGCGAGGACGGCGATCAGCGGGTGGAAGTGGTCCCCGAGCAGGTGGTAGCCGGGGCCCTTGAGCGGCACGATCGGCGCCTGCCCGTGGGCGTACGCCCGGACGGCCTGCTCGAAGATGCCCAGGTCGTAGGCCTTGGTGAGGCCGCGCCGGTGCCGGTTGACGGCGACGCAGGCGTACAGCGCGGCGAACCCGGCCGCCAGGCCCCACGCGAGCGGGGCGGGGCGGCGGGCGCGGGGCGGGGCGGACGGAAGAGCGGCCGTACTCGGAACGGCCCGGGACGCGGAGGCGGGAGCGGGCATCGGCAAAGTACCCTTTCACTATTCGATTAGTGGAAGGGTGGTGGAACCCCGAGCCCCCGTCAAACCCGGCCGAGCGACGCCGACCGGGTCCCCGGGCTGCCTTTGAGAGGCCCGTCCGAAAGCCCCCGCCCCGGCTCACTCCGCCCAGTCGGAGCCCTTGATCACCTCCACGAAGTCGCCGCGCTCGAAGCCGGGCACGAAGTGCGCGAGCACGTCCGCCTTGACGTTGCCGAAGGTCGTGTCCGGGCGGCCCTTGATGCCGTCGGTGAACGCGGCCAGGATGCGGTTCTTGAAGTCGGGCCGCGGATGGGCCGCGACCACGGCGGCCCGCTGCTCCGCGGCGATCGCGTGGTAGCCGATCCCCAGCACGTCCAGTTCCACGCCGCGGGTGACCAGGGCGATCTCCGGCGCCATGTGCAGCGGGATCTCCGGGGTGGTGTGCAGGGCGATGGCGGTCCAGACCCGCTGCGCCGGCTCGCCGGTGATGCCGTGGGCCGCCAGGAAGCGGCGGGCCTCGTCGGCACCGTCGATCTCGAACCGCTGGTCGGTCCGGGCGAAGCGGCCGGTGAGGCCGAGGTCGTGGAACATCGCGCCCACGTACAGCAGCTCCGGGTCGAACTCCAGCCCCTGCTCGGCGCCGCGCAGCGCCCCGAACAGGAACACCCGGCGCGAGTGGTCGAACAGCAGGGGCGAGGCCGCCTCCCGCACCAGTTCGGTCGCCTCCCGGGCCAGGGCGCTGTCCGGGACGCGCACGCCCGCGATCGTCTCGTTCGTCATGGTTTCTCCGCCTTCATTCGGTTCGGGGACTGTTCGGTCGACTCCTCCACCCTCGCCCGGTGGCGTACGCTGCCGCCATGTCGGTACGGACAGCCGGACCTCGGATTCGGACATGACGCGCCTGGTCGCCTTCCTCGTGTTCGACGGGGTGACGCTGCTCGACGTCAGCGGTCCGCTGGAGGTGTTCCACCAGGCCGGGCGGCTCGGCCACCCGTACCGGACCGTCCTGGTCTCCCCGGGTGGCGGCACCGTCACGGCCTCCAACGGCGTGGCCCTGGCGGACACCGCCGCACCGGACGACGTCCAGGGAGCACCGGGCCCCCGGGAACCCCTCGACACCCTGGTCGTCGCCGGCGCGGACCACCTGGCCGCCCGGGGCCCGGACGCACCCCTGCTCGCCGCCGCGGCGGGCCTCGCCGGGCGGGCGCGGCGGGTCGCCTCGGTGTGCAGCGGCGCCTTCGTGCTCGCCGCGCTGGGGCTGCTCGACGGCCGCCGGGCCACCACCCACTGGCGCCACGCCACCGCCCTCGCGCTCCGCCACCCCGGGGTGCAGGTCGAACCCGACGCCCTGCACGTCCGGGACGGCCGCTACCACACCAGCGCCGGCATCAGCGCGGGCATCGACCTCGCCCTCGCCCTGGTCGAGCACGACCACGGCGCCGAGGTCGCCCGCGCCATCGCCCGCGAGCTGGTCGTCTTCGTGCAGCGCCCGGGCGGCCAGTCGCAGTTCTCCACCGCCCTGGCCACCCCGCCCGCCCGCAGCGGCCTGCTGCGCACGCTCACCGACGCCGTCCTCGCCGACCCGGGCGCCGACCACAGCCTGCCCGCGATGGCCGCCGCGGCCGCCGTCAGCACCCGCCACCTGACCCGGCTCTTCCAGGCCGAGTTGAACACCACCCCGGCCCGCTGGGTCGAGCGCGTCCGCCTCGACCGCGCCCAACAGCTGCTCCTCGACGGCCACGGCATCACCGCCGCCGCCCGGCTCAGCGGCCTGGGCAGCGACGAGACCCTGCGCCGCGCCTTCGCCCGCCGGCTGGGCACCACGCCCACCGAGTACCGCAATCGCTTCAGTACGACCGGAGACGCCACCAGCCCCTGACGCTCGCCCCGGCACCGGCGGCGCGTTGACGTCGGATTCACGCCAGCCCAACCCCTGCCCGGCTTGGTGGACTTCGGGTGACAAACCCACCACCCATCGACGGGACCTCCGGCATGCCGACCGGCACCACCCTCCGCTCAGCCCAGCCCACCCCGAATCCGCACGACCCGAAGCCGCGCGACCCGAATCCGCGCGACCCGAAGTCCCGCACCCGCAACGGCGGCGGCACCCTCGCCGTCCTCGCCGTGACGACCGGCGTCTTCTCCATCGTCACCACCGAGATCCTCCCGATCGGCCTGCTGACCCCGATCGGCGCCACCTTCCGGATCTCCGACGGCACGGCCGGGCTGATGATGACCCTGCCGGGCATCGTCGCCGCGGTGGCCGCCCCCGTGGTGACCGTCGCGACCAGGCGTGCGGACCGGCGCACCATGCTCTGCGCCCTGCTGCTGGTCCTGACCCTGGCGGACCTGCTCAGCGCCCTGGCCCCCGCCTACTGGGCGGTACTGACCGCCCGGGTCGCCCTCGGTCTGGTCATCGGGGCGTTCTGGTCGATCGGTTCCGGGCTCGCCCCGCGCCTCGTCCCGGCGCACCGGCAGGCCCGGGCCAACACGCTGATCTTCTCCGCCGTCCCGCTCGGCTCGGTGCTCGGCGTGCCGGCGGGGGTGTTCCTCGGCTCCGTGGCCGGCTGGCGGGCGGCCTTCCTCGCGATGGCGGCGCTGACCGTGCTCGCGCTGGCCGCCCTCCTGCGGTCGCTGCCGCCGCTGCCGCCGCTGACCGCCACCGGGCTGGGCGTGCTGCGCGGACTGCTGGCCGGCCGGGGCACCCGGACCGGCATCGCGGTGACCTTCCTGATCGTGCTGGCCCACTTCGGCAGCTACACCTACGTCACCCCGTTCCTCACCGGCACGACCCACGCCGGCCCCGGCCTGGTCACCGCCCTGCTGCTCGGCTACGGCGCCGCCGGACTGCTCGGCAACGTCCTGGCCGGCGGCCGGGCGGCCGGGGCGCTGCGGCCGGTCTTCGGCACGGCGGCCGTCCTGCTCGCCGGCGCGGCCCTGCTGCTGCCGCTGCTGGGCACCGGCGGTCCGGGCGCCGCCGTCCTGCTGGTCTTCTGGGGCCTGGCGTACGGCGCCGTCCCCGTCTGTTCGCTCAGCTGGTTCCTCGCCGCGGCCCCGCACGCCCCGGAGGGTGCCGGTGTGGTCTTCACCTCGGCGTTCCAGGCCAGCTTCTCGATCGGCGCGCTGACCGGCGGGCTGGTGGTGGACCACTCCTCCCCCGGGGCGGTCATGCTGCTCGGCGGGGCGGTCGCCCTGCTCGCCGCGGCCACCGTGTGGCGGTACGGCCACCGGGTCCGTCCCGAGCCGACACCGTGAACACCCGCGCCCGACCCTGGTCGTCGGCACGGTTCGTGGCGAGAATGCCGGGGTGCCGTCGGTCCACCCGCCCGTCCTGCGGGGTGGGCGGGCGGCGCCGGCCGGGACGGCCCCGGGCGGGTGCGGACGGAAGGACGGCCGGCGGATGGTCAACCAGCAGAGGGACCCGGCGTTCCACGGGCGGTTCGGCGACTACCAGACCGAGATCTACCTGCGCGGGCTCGGCGGCGTGCTGCCGACGATGCCGATGGCCTTCGCCGACCTGGAGGCGCGGGCGGGCGCGGCGCTGCCGCCCTCGGTGCTCTCCTACGTCGCGGGCGGCGCGGGCGACGAGTCCACCCAGCGCGCGAACGTCGCCGCCTTCGGCCGGTGGGGCCTGGTGCCGCGGATGATGGTCGGCGCGAGCACGCGGGACCTGTCGGTGGAGCTGTTCGGCCTGCGGCTGCCGACCCCGCTGTTCATGGCGCCGATCGGGGTGATCGGCCTGTGCGCGCAGGACGGCCACGGGGACCTGGCCACCGCCCGGGCCGCCGCCCGGACCGGCGTCCCGATGGTCGCCTCCACCCTGACGGTCGATCCGCTGGAGCAGGTGGCCGCCGAGTTCGGCGGCACCCCCGGCTTCTTCCAGCTCTACACCCCCACCGACCGGGCGCTGGCCGAGAGCCTGGTGCACCGGGCGGAGGCCGCGGGCTACCGGGGCATCGTCGTCACCCTGGACACCTGGGTCACCGGCTGGCGCCCGCGCGACCTGACCACCGCCAACTTCCCGCAGCTGCGCGGCCACTGCCTGGCCAACTACACCTCCGACCCGGTGTTCCGCGCCCGCCTCGCCAAGGCGCCGGAGGAGGACGTGCGGGCGGTCGTCCTGGAGTGGGCCGGCGTCTTCGGCAACCCGCTGACCTGGGACGACCTGCCCTGGCTGCGCTCGCTCACCGACCTGCCCATCCTCCTCAAGGGCATCTGCCACCCCGAGGACGTCCGCCGCGCCAGGGACGGCGGCGTCGACGGCGTCTACTGCTCCAACCACGGCGGCCGCCAGGCCAACGGCGGCCTGGCCGCCCTCGACGTGCTCCCCGACGTGGTCGCGGCCGCCGACGGACTGCCCGTCCTCTTCGACTCGGGCGTCCGCTCGGGCACCGATGTCGTCAAGGCGCTCGCCCTCGGCGCCACCGCCGTCGGCGTGGGCCGGCCGTACGCCTACGGCCTGGCGCTGGAGGGCACCGACGGCATCGTCCACGTGCTGCGCTCGCTGCTCGCCGAGGCCGACCTCCTGATGGCCGTCGACGGCTACCCCACCCTCGACTCGCTCCGTGCGGACGGCGCGCTGCGCCGGACCTGACGCCGGGTGAAGTCCCGGTGTCCATCGGTGTCCGACCGCGACCTGCGGGGCTTGCCGGGACATTCGGGACGGCCCTACGCTCGAACGGCACAAATCGGTTCCGTACGTTCCCGTACGCTGGGAGGTCCGCCATCATCCGCGTCCTGCTGACCGCCTTCGAACCGTTCGGCCGCGATCCCCTGAGTTCGTCCCTGGAGGCGGGCCGGCTGGTCGCCGCCGGTCCGCCGGCCGGAGTGGCCCTGGAGTTCACCGGGCTGCCCTGGGTGTACGGCGACTCGATCGCCGAACTGCGCCGGGCGGTGGCCCGGTTCGAGCCGGACCTGGTCATCGCCACCGGCCAGGGCGGCAACCGCCCGGACCTCACGGTCGAGCGGGTGGCGGTCAACCTCGACGACGCCGTCCGGGGCCCCGACCGGAAGGGCAACCAGCCGGTCGACCAGCCGGTCGTGCCGGAGGGCCCGGCCGCCTACTTCTCCTCGCTGCCGGTGAAGGCCTGCGTGGAGGCGGTCCAGCTGGCCGGGATCCCGGCCACCGTCTCGCACACCGCCGGGACCCACCTCTGCAACCACGTCTTCTACGGGCTGGCGCACCTGATCGCCACCGAACGCCCGGAGCTGCGTGGGGGGTTCGCGCGTCTGCCGTACCTGCCGAGCCAGGTGTCCGGCCGGGACACGAGCGCGTCGATGTCGGCGGAGACGGCGGCCGAGGGGGTGCGCATCCTGATCCGCAGCGCCGTGGCCGCCCTCCACTCGCCGCCCGTCGGCACGGTGGCCGGCCCGCGCCGACGGAGCTGGCTGCCCCGCCGGGGCGGCTGACCGGCCCGGGCCCTCGTGGACCGGACCGGTCGACGAGGGCCCTTCAATGGAGGCCGGTCCGGTCAGCGCGGGCCGGGGTCGCTGGTGCCGGGGCGGCCGTTCTCCAGGTGTCCGGCCCAACGGCGGCGGAAGCCCGGGCCCTCCGCCGCCGAGACCGTGACGTCGTACCAGCGGCGGTCGGCGGGCAGCTCGAAGGTGAACCGGGCCGAGGCGCCGGGGCGGAGGGAGCGGCTCTGCTTCGAACCCTTCGCGTAGGCGTTCTCGGCGGTGACCGTCCTGGCCATCGGCCCGTGGTTGGCGACTGTGACGCGCACCTGGTTCTTCGACGGGTCGAAGCGCGCCACCAGCCCGGCCCGGGCCGTGCCCTCGAACTCCTGCGTCGAGCCGTTCGGGCCGTGGGCGGCCAGGTGGTAGTCGCCGGCGGCGGTCACCGGCCAGAAGTCGGCGAAGGTGTCACCGGCCGAGACGGTGTAGCGGCGCGGGGCGGCTGTCGGCGCCGTCCGGTCGTAGACGTAGAGCCATGCGCCGACCGAACCCCGGTTCTCCAGTTCGAGTCGGAACTGCCCGGCGGTGTCCGTCTCCTCCTCGTTGACCCGCAGGTCGTACGGGAGGGCGCGGGCGGGCCGGGTGCCCGGCTCCTGGGTGGGCATCCGCTGCGGCAGCGGCACCTGGTAGGGCTTGCCCTGCGAGGCGATCGGCGCGGGCACCGGGATCCGGACGCGCCGCGCGTCCGTGCCCCGGAAGTCGAGCGCCGAGGTGAGGTCGCCGCAGACCGACCGGCGCCAGGCGCTGATGTTGGGCTCCTCGATGCCGAAACGCGCCTCCAGGAACCGCAGCACCGAGGTGTGGTCGAAGGTCTCCGAGCAGACCCAACCGCCGCGCGACCACGGGGAGATGACCAGCAGCGGCACCCGCGGCCCGAGGCCGATCGGCTGGAGGCCGCCCGGGTCGGCGCCGGGGACCAGCGGGCTCATCTCGCCCGGGTACTTCGCGAGGTCGAGCAGTTCGTCGCCGAGGCTCGTCTCCAGGTCGGCGGAGACCATGCCCGGGCCGCCCGGACGGCTGGCGACCGGCGGCATCGGCGGGACGACGTGGTCGAACAGGCCGTCGTTCTCGTCGTAGTTGATGAGGAAGACGGTCCGCCCCCAGACCTCGGGGTTCGCGGTGAGCGCGTCCAGCACGAGGTTGATGTAGTACGCGCCGTCGGTGGGCGTCGCGGAGGGGTGCTCGCTGTACTTGTACGGCGGGACGATCCAGGAGACCTGCGGCAGTCGGCCCTGCTCGACGTCGGCCCGGAACTCCTTGAGCGTGTGGTCGGTGGCACCCTTCTCGACCAGCGGACCCGACGCGCCCTCGGCCACCTGGTACCGCTCGAAGAACATCAGCGAGTTGTCCGTGTAGTTGTCCGTCGGCGTGCCCGGCTCTCCCGAACCGCCCTGGTAGAGCTTCCAGCTGACGCCGGCCGCCTCCAGGCGCTCGGGGTACGTCGTCCAGGTGTAGCCGTTGGTGTCGTTGCGCTCCCACAGGCCGGGCCCGTTGGGCCGGCGGCCGTACGCGTTGCGCGGGTCGCTGGTGCCGGTCCAGAGGTAGATCCGGTTGGGGGCGGTGTCGGCGTGGACGGAGCAGAAGTACGCGTCGCAGACGGTGAAGGCCTCGGCCAGCGCGAAGTGGTACGGCAGGTCCTGGCGCTTGAGGTGGCCCATCGTCATGACGTCCTGCTTCTGGTTCACCCACTGGTCGTGGCGCCCCTCGTTCCAGGCGAGGTGGCCGCTGCTCCAGCCGTGGTCGGTACCGGCCTGGTACTCGGTGGTGTTCCTGGGGTCGATGTACCAGGGCAGCACCTCCTGCTCGGAGGCCGGCAGGCCGCGGTCGTGGTAGCGGCCGGTCTTCACCGCGGCGGCGGGCTGGTACCAGTTCGGCCGACCGTTCGGCAGCAGCGTGGGCCGGGGGTCGTCGAACCCGCGGACGCCGCGCAGGGTGCCGAAGTAGTGGTCGAAGGAACGGTTCTCCTGCATCAGGATGACGACGTGCTCGACGTCCTCGATCGAACGGGTCCTGCCGATCGCGGGCAGCGCCATGGCCTTGGCAACCGCGGGCGGAAAGGCGGCGAGGCCGGCGGCGGCCGCGGAGGCGCCGCCCAGTTGGAGGAAACGGCGCCGGTCGATGGAGGCCACGTGGTGTCCTTCGCGTCATGGGTGCATGGTTCGGACGAGAAGGCTCGACCATAGGGTCCACGAACCGGCATGTACACGGTCCTTCAGCGAACGCCATATGAGCATTCGGCCAACACCCTGACAACGCGAAGAACCCCCATCCGGGTCCCGGATGGGGGTTCTTCAGAATAATTGTTCGGCGGCGTCCTACTCTCCCACAGGGTCCCCCCTGCAGTACCATCGGCGCTGTAAGGCTTAGCTTCCGGGTTCGGAATGTAACCGGGC
>NZ_JBHVET010000072.1:0-18576 GCF_042802135.1 Kitasatospora sp. NPDC057512 | reverse complement strand
GGCCTCGCGACGGCCGCCGCGCGGGGCGTGCGGCCGTCGGTGCCCCGTCCGTCGCGTCCGCTCAAGGGCGGATCCCCACGCCCGCCACCCCGGCGATCCGCTCGGGGTGCTCACCGACCGTACCGGGCTGGTCCGGACGCCACAGCGGCAGGTGGACCACGCCCGGCTCGACCAGCTCGAAGCCGGAGAACATCGCGGTGATCTGCTCGTGGGTGCGCATGGTCAGCGGGGTCGGCGTCCGCTGGTAGAGCTTCTGGTGGTCCTCGGCCTGGTCGGGGCGGCTCTCCAGGGCGGCGTGCGAGAGCACCAGCGCGCTGCCGGGCGGGAGGGCGTCGCGGATCGTTCCGATCAGCCGCCACGGGTCGTCCTCGTCGCCGACGAAGTGCGCGACGGCGACCAGCAGCACGGCCACCGGCTCGCCGGCCGCCAGCAGCTCGGTGACCTCGGGGCGGGCGAGCAGGTCGTCGACGTCGCGCAGGTCGGCCTGGACGACGGCGCAGTCCTGGTCGTCCTCCAGCAGGAGGCGGCTGTGCGCGACGGCGACCGGGTCGCGGTCCACGTAGACGACCTTGGCCTCGGGGCGGATCGCCCGGGCGATCTCGTGCACGGCGCCGAAGGTCGGGATGCCGGAGCCGATGTCCAGGAAGCGGGTGACGCCCTGCTCGGCGAGGAAGGTCACGGCGCGGCGCAGGAAGGCGCGGTTGGAGCGCATGATCTGCGGCAGCTCCGGCCACATGGCGATCGCCTTGCGGGCCATCTCCCGGTCGACCTCGAAGTTGTGCGAGCCCCCCAGGTAGTAGTCGTAGACCCGCGCGGCGTTCGGTTTGTCCAGGTCCGTGCCCTCCGGTACCCAGCTCGGTCGCCGCATGCCTGTGACTCCTTCACTCCGGTTTCTGGGGTCGCAGCGCCCAGGGGATGCTGCCGTGACTGATGAGACTACAAGCACAGAAGATCCTCCCCCGCACCCCGAACGGGTGCAAGCGGAGTCCGTCCTTCCTCCCGAACGGGCGCATCCGGAGGGTTCACCTCCGGTTATGGGTCATGCCGGGGGCCAACTCGGCAACGGTCCAACGGCGTTCACCCCTCGGAGCGACCGGGCCGGACTAGGGTGTGGCCGTGGACCCCAACCACTACCGATTCCGGGGCGTCTGGCGGCTCGCCGCTCCGGTATCCGCCGTGTACGCGGCCCTGGAGGACGTGCGGAGCTATCCGCTGTGGTGGCCGGAGATCCGCGAGGTCCGCCCGACCGGCGAGGACTCCGGGGACGTGGTGGTGCGCGCGCTGCTGCCGTACCGGTTGGTGATCGGCCTGGCGGCGAAGCGGCGCGACCCGGCCGCCGGGGTACTGGAGGTGGCCATGCGGGGCGACCTGGCCGGATGGTCGCGGTTCACGGTGACGCCGGACCTGGTCGGCGGGGCCGACGGGCCGGGCGGACCGCGCGGGGCCTGCGGACCGGGCGGCGCGGGCAGCCGGGTGCTGTTCGAGGAGGACACCCGGCCCGGCAAGCCCCTGCTGCGCCGGCTCGCCCTGCCGCTGCACCCGCTGTTCCGGGCCAACCACGCGGTGATGATGCGCCGGGGGCGGCGGGGGCTCGCGGCGTACCTGGCGGCAACGGCGGCGGGGTGACGGGGGTCGGGCGGGGTGACGGGCGTCGGGCTGGGTGACGGGGTGACGGGCGTCGGACGACGGATGGCGGCGAACAGATGACAGACGACAACTTTCAGCGAACAGAAGACAGCTTTCGAAATCTGTCAGCTGTTCGCGGCGCCCCGGGCTTCGGCTTCGACGCCCCCTTCGACCGCACCGGCACCGGCAGCAGCAAGTGGGCCCGCGCGGGCGCCCCCGGGGCGATCCCGATGGGCCTCGCCGACATGGACCTGCCCGGCCCGCCCGCCGTCGCCGAGGCACTGGAGCGGCGCGCCCGCCACCGCGCGTACGGCTACACGGTGTGCGACCCGGTCGGCCGCGCGCTGGTGGCCGACTGGTACCGCACCCGGCACGGCGCCACGGTCGACCCGGACTGGGTCCTGCTGCTGCCCTGCGGCCCGCGCACCGCGCTGCGCGTCCTCCTGGAGGCCGTACGGCCGCAGGCCCCGGTCCTCTTCCCCACCCCCGAGTGGGGCGGCTTCGCCCAGCTCTGCCGCGCGGCCGGCCTCCCGTACCGCGAGCTGCCGCTGCACCCGCCGCACCCGCCACACCCGGGCCCGGGCCCGGGCGGCTACCGGCTCCCGTCGGACCCGCTCCCCCGCCCCGTCGGCGCCGTCCTGCTGAGCAACCCGCACAACCCCTCCGGCACGGTGTGGCCGGCCGACGCGGTGCGCGACCTCGCCGCCCGGGCAGCCGAGAGCGGTGCGCTGCTGATCTCGGACGAGGTGCACGGCGACCTCACCCACCCCGGCCGCGCCCACCCGGTCGCCGTCAACACCGCCGACCCCGCGCACCGGCACCGCGTCGTCACCCTCAACTCCGTCGGCAAGACCTTCAACTGCTCCGGCATCCCCAGCAGCTTCGCCCTCGTCCCCGACCCCGGGCTGCGCACCCGGTTCACCGAGGCGCTGGCCGGCTACGGCCTCTGGGAGGGCGGCCTGCTGGAGCAGACCGTGCAGCAGGCGGCACTGCGCGAGGGCGGGCCCTGGCTGGACGCGCTGCTCGCCCACCTGGCCACCGCCCGCACCCGGCTGACCGACCGGCTCGGACCCGCCGTCCGCTCCACCCCGCGGGCCTCCTACCTGCTCTGGCTGGACGCCGCCGCGCTCGGCCTGCCGCCCGCCGACGCCCGCCGGGCGCTGCTGGAGCGCTGCGGCCTGGAGGCCTCCGACGGCGCCGACTTCGGGCCCGGCGGCCAGGGTTCGCTGCGCCTGAACTACGCCCTGCCGGGGCCGGTGCTGGCGACCGTCCTGGAGCGGCTGGAGCGCCTGTGACCCCGGCACATGCCCCGGCCGGACGTGGCCCGCTCCCGCCCGCCGATCGGCCCGACAATCCCGGACTCACCCGTTCGCCACAGCTCTGACCTGCGAAGACGAACGTTCACACGATTTTTGCGGGGCGTCCCCGCATGCTCCGTAGCAGACTGGGCAAAGTAGACCGGGCCGCAATCGTGATCCCGAGGATGGTGAGTCCGGTGATACCGGTATCCCGCACCACTCCGCCCGACCGGCAGAGCACGCCAACACCCCCGCCCGGGGTGACCCCGTTGACCGAATCGGGGGCGCGCAGCCACGTGTCGGGCGTCTGCTTCAAGATCGGACCGCCCCGCCTGGTGGGGGTGGAGGTCGAATGGTTCGTCCATGACGATCGATGTCCATCCCGACCCGTACGGCCGGAACTGCTCCACGCCGCACTGGAGTCGCTGCCCCTGGGCGGACCGGACGGCGACTCCCTCCCCTCCGGTTCGCGCCTCACGCTCGAACCCGGCGGACAGGTCGAGCTCAGCTCCCCGCCCGCCACCGGCCTCCTGGCCTGCGTCGAGGACACCCGACGCGATCTGACCGCCCTGCGGGCCGCCTTCGCGGCGCAGGGCCTGCGACTCACCGGCACCGGGACGGACCCGTACGCCCGCCCCCGACGGATGGTGCTGGACCACCCCCGCTACCTCGCGATGGAGCGCTTCTTCGACTCCGCCGGGCCCTGGGGCCGCATCATGATGACCGGCACCGCGTCGGTGCAGGTCTGCCTGGACGCCGGCGAGACGGACGGCCCCCACGCGGTGGAGCGCCGCTGGCGACTGGCCCACCGGCTGGGCCCGGTACTGGTCGCCGCCTTCGCCAACTCCCCGACACTGGACGGTAGTTCGACCGGTCACCGGTCCACCCGGCAGGCCGTCTGGTCCCGGATGGACCCGACCCGCACCCTCGCCCCGGAGCCGGACCACGGCGACCCGCGCGAGGCCTGGGCGCAGTACGTGCTGGACGCCCGAGTCCTGTGCGTACGAAGGCCCGAGGGCCTGCCCTGGACGGCCCCGACCGGGCTGACCTTCCGCGACTGGATCCGCGGCGCGGGCGAACGCCCGCCCACCCTCGACGACTTGGACTACCACCGCACCACCCTCTTCCCGCCGGTGCGCCCGCGCGGCCACCTGGAGCTGCGGATGATCGACGCCCAGCCCGGGGACGGCTGGGTGGTGGTCGCCGCGCTGGTCACCGCACTGCTCGACGACCCGGTGGCCGCCGATGCCGCGCTGGCCGCACTGGAGCCGCTGGAACGCACCGACGGCCCGCGCCCGCCGCGCAGCGAGGTCTGGCGCCGGGCCGCCACCCTGGCCATGGCCGACCCCGAGCTGCGCCGGGCCACCCTCTCCTGCTTCGCCGCCGCCGACGCCGCACTGGGCCGCCTGCCCGGCGCCGGTCAACTGCGCAACCTCATCGCCGAGTTCGCCGAGCGCTATCCCGCGCGCGGCCGCTGCCCGGCCGACGACCAGCTGGACGCCCTGCGTTCCGGCACCCGACCCACTCCCCCGGAGGAGGCCGCACCATGACCGACGTCCGACCCCACGGGGGCACCGAGGCGGCCGGCGCGGACCGCAACACCAACCCGACCGCCGATACCGTCGCCCCTGCCATTGACACCGCCACCGCCATCGGCACCGAGGCGCTGCGCGAGAGCATCGCCACCGAGTTGCTGGCCGCCCGCGCCCGCACCGCCGCGCTGACCGACTGCGTCGACGACCGCGACCTCACCGCCCAGCACTCCCCGCTGATGTCCCCGCTGGTCTGGGACCTCGCGCACATCGGCAACCAGGAGGAGCTCTGGCTGCTGCGCAACGTCGGCGGCCGCGACCCGATGCACCCCGAGATCGATCCGCTCTACGACGCCTTCCAGCACCCCCGCGCCGAGCGCCCCGGCCTGCCGCTGCTGCCGCCCGCCGAGGCCCGCGCCTACGCCCACGAGGTGCGCGGTCGGGTGCTGGACCTGCTGGCCGCCAGCCCGCTGGAGGGTGCGCCGCTGCTGGACGCCGGGTTCGCGTTCGGGATGATCGCCCAGCACGAGCAGCAGCACGACGAGACGATGCTGATCACCCACCAGCTCCGCCAAGGCGAGCCCGCCCTGGCCGCGCCTCCGCCACCGCCCGCGCCCGCCGACGCGGCCGCCCTGCCCGCCGAAGTCCTGATCCCCGCGGGCCCGTTCACCATGGGGACGGACACCGAGCCGTGGGCACTGGACAACGAGCGCCCGGCGCACACCGTCGACCTGCCGGCCTTCCTGCTGGACACCACCCCGGTCACCAACGCCGCCTACCAGCGGTTCATCGCGGACGGCGGCTACGACGACCCGCACTGGTGGACGCCGGAGGGCTGGGAGCACCGCCGCCGCGCCGACCTGACCGCCCCGCTGTTCTGGCGCCACCGGGACGGCCAGTGGCTCCGCCGGCGCTTCGGCACGGTGGCACCGGTCGAGCCGGACGAGCCCGTCCTGCACGTCAGTTGGTACGAGGCGGACGCGTACGCCCGATGGGCCGGCCGGCGCCTGCCGACCGAGGCCGAGTGGGAGAAGGCGGCCCGGCACGACCCGGCCACCGGCCGCTCCCGCCGCTACCCCTGGGGAGACGGCCCGCCCGGCCCCGAACACGCCAACCTCGGCCAGCGCCACCTGCGTCCGGCCGGGGCGGGCAGCTACCCGAAGGGACAGTCCCCGTACGGGGTCCGCCAGTTGATCGGCGACGTGTGGGAGTGGACGGCCAGCGACTTCCGCCCCTACCCGGGCTTCCGGGCCTGGCCGTACCAGGAGTACTCGGAGGTGTTCTTCGGCCCCGAGTACAAGGTGCTGCGCGGCGGCTGCTTCGCGGTGGCGCCGGTCGCCTGCCGGGGCACCTTCCGCAACTGGGACTACCCGGTCCGGCGGCAGATCTTCGCCGGGTTCCGCACCGCCCGCGATCCGGAGTCGGACTGATGTGCCGTCACATCGCCTACCTGGGCGAGCCTGTGGCACCCAGGGAGCTGCTGGTACACCCGCCGTACGGGCTGTACCGGCAGTCCTGGGCGCCCCGGGTCCAGCAGCACGGCACGGTCAACGCGGACGGCTTCGGCCTCGGCTGGTACGCGGACGGCGACGAGGTGCCCGCCCGCTACCGCCGGACCGGGCCGATCTGGGCGGACGAGACCTTCGCCGACCTCGCCCGGGTGGTCCGCACCCGGGCGCTGCTGGCCGCCGTCCGGTCCGCCACCGAGGGCTGCGCGCCGGGCGAGGGCGCGGCCGCGCCGTTCGCCGCCGAGCGCTGGCTGTTCAGCCACAACGGCGCGGTGGCCGGCTGGCCCGGCAAGCTGGACGCGCTGGCCGCCCTGCTGCCCCCGGCCGAACTGCTGAACCTGGAGGCGCGCACCGACTCGGCGCTGCTGTGGGCGCTCACCCTGCACCGGCTGCGGGACGGCGCCGGGCCGGGCGAGGCCCTGGCGGGCACCGTCGAAGACGTCACCGCGCACACCACCGGACGGCTCAACCTGCTGCTCACCGACGGCGCCTCGATCGCCGCGACCACCTGGGGCGACACCCTGTACCACCGCACCCTACCGGGCCTCGGCACGGTGGTGGCCTCCGAGCCGTACGACGACGCGCCGGGCTGGACGCCCGTCCCCGACGGTTCGCTGCTGCTGGTGGACTCGCGCGGCGTCACCGTCCGCCGCCTCCCCGGCCGCGACTGAATCCCCACCCTTCCTTCATCTTCTGAACAGAGGAACCACCCTGTCATGGACACCTTCGAACTCACCCGACTGCTGCCCGCCGACCACTTCAGCACCGCGCTGCGCCACGACGTGCAGCACGGACTGACCGCGCGGCCCAAGTGGCTGCCGCCGAAGTGGTTCTACGACGCGCGGGGCAGCGAGCTGTTCGAGGAGATCACCCGGCTGCCCGAGTACTACCCGACCCGCGCGGAGCGGGCCATCCTGACCGCCCGGGCCGGCGAGATCGCCGCCGCCACCGGGGCCCGCACCCTGGTCGAGCTGGGCTCCGGCTCCTCCGAGAAGACCCGGCTGCTGCTGGACGCCCTGCGCGCGCTCGGCACCCTGGAGACGTACGTCCCGGTGGACGTCAGCGAGAGCGCGCTGACCGCGGCCGGAGCCGCCATCTCCGCCGAGTACCCCGGGCTCGCGGTGCACGGCGTGCTCGCCGACTTCACCGCCCGGCTCGGCCTGCCCCCGGAGGGCGGCCCGCGCCTGGTCGCCTTCCTCGGCGGCACCCTCGGCAACCTGCTGCCCCTGGAGCGCGCGGCCTTCCTGCACGGCCTGCGCGCCGCCCTCGACCCGGGCGACTTCCTGCTGCTCGGCACCGACCTGGTCAAGGACCCGGCGGTGCTGGTCGCCGCCTACGACGACTCCGCCGGGGTGACCGCCGAGTTCAACCGGAACGTGCTGAACGTGCTCAACCGCGAACTGGGCGCCGACTTCGACCCGGACGCCTTCGAACACGTCGCGCTCTGGGACGCCGAGCAGGAGTGGATCGAGATGCGGCTGCGCTCGCTGCGCGCGCAGTCCGTGAAGATCCCGGCCCTGGACCTGCCGGTGCACTTCGCCCGGGGCGAGGAGCTGCGCACCGAGGTGTCGGCGAAGTTCCGCCGGGAGCGGGTGGCCGCGGAGCTGGCGGCGGCCGGGCTGCGGCTGAGCCACTGGTGGACCGACCCGGAGGGCCGGTTCGGACTCTCGCTCGCCTCGCCGGCCTGACCACCATGCCTGAACGGCCCAATTTGCTTGTTCACCTTACGAATTCTCAGAGCAAAAATTGAGGTTCCCGGTGTACAAGACTTAAACGAATAGGGGTTACGATCTCGGCTACCGAGCTCAGCGTTGAGTACCAGGAGTCAGATCGTGAGCGTCACCCAGAAGCCCTCCGGGGCGGTCGAGGCCCCCGCGCCCGGCCGCCTCGGCTTCGTCGTCTTCATCACCGCGGCAGCGGCCCTCGGCGGCTTCCTGTTCGGCTACGACAGCTCCGTGATCAACGGCGCCGTCTCCGGCATCCAGGAGAAGTTCGGCGTCGGCAGCGGCGTGACCGGCCTGATCGTCTCCTCAGCCCTGCTGGGCTCGGCGGTCGGCGCGGCGTTCGCCGGACGGTTCGCCGACCGGTACGGCCGCATCAAGGTCATGAAGGCGGGCGCCCTGCTGTTCGCGATCAGCGCGGTCGGCTCGATGCTGCCGTTCTCCGCCTGGGACCTCGCCCTCTGGCGCGTCCTCGGCGGCGCGGCCATCGGCATCGCCTCGGTGATCGCCCCGACCTACATCGCCGAGGTCGCGCCGACCAAGTACCGGGGCCGGCTGGCCTCCTTCCAGCAGGCCGCGATCGTGCTCGGCATCGCGATATCCCAGCTGGTCAACTGGGTACTGGCGCAGGCGGCCGGCGGCGACACCCGCGGTCAGCTGCTGGGCCTGGAGGCCTGGCAGTGGATGCTCGGCATCTGCGTCGTCCCGGCCGCGGTCTACTTCGTGCTCGCCTCGGTGATCCCCGAGTCCCCGCGCTACCTGATCCAGGCCGAGCGCCTGGACGACGCCCGCAAGGTGCTCGCCGAGGTCGAGGGCGAGGGCGTGGACACCGACGCCCGGATCGCCGAGGTCCAGGCGCTGATCGCCTCCGACCACCGCCCGCGCTTCCGCGACCTGCTCGGCGGCCGC
The DNA here is from genome assembly GCF_042802135.1 of Kitasatospora sp. NPDC057512. NCBI lineage: Bacteria > Bacillati > Actinomycetota > Actinomycetes > Kitasatosporales > Streptomycetaceae > Kitasatospora > Kitasatospora sp. NPDC057512. The sequence goes on along the minus strand of NZ_JBHVET010000072.1, from coordinate 9,982 downwards.
TTCGGCCTGCTCCCGATCGTCTGGGTCGGCATCGGCCTGTCGGTCTTCCAGCAGCTGGTCGGCATCAACGTGATCTTCTACTACTCGTCGATCCTGTGGCAGTCGGTCGGCATCGACCAGGGCAACTCGCTGCTGATCAGCTTCGTCGGCTCGGTGATCAACATCCTCGGCACCGTGATCGCGATCGTGCTGGTGGACCGGGTCGGCCGCAAGCCGCTCGCCCTGATCGGCTCGGCCGGCATGGCGGTCGCGCTCGGCACCGCCGGCTGGGCCTTCTCCTCGGCCACCGGCAGCGGGGACAACCTCACCCTGCCCGACCTCCAGGGCACCGTCGCACTGGTCGCCGCCAACGCCTTCGTGCTGTTCTTCGCGATGTCCTGGGGCGTGGTCGTCTGGGTGATGCTCGGCGAGATGTTCCCGAACCGGATCCGCGCCGCCGCGCTCTCCGTCGCCGCCTCCGCGCAGTGGATCGCGAACTGGGTGATCACCGTCTCGTTCCCGTCCATGTCGCGCTGGAACCTGTCGGCGACCTACCTGATCTACGCCGCCTTCGCGGCGCTCTCCATCCTCTTCGTGGCGAAGTTCATGAAGGAGACCAAGGGCGTCCGGCTGGAGGACATGGGCTGACCCGCCCATCGGCCCCCTCGGCCCCTCGGCCCCCGTACGCCCGGCGCGATCAGCGCGGGGTGGCGGGGGCCGAATCGTTTCCGCTCGGCCGGGCCGGGCGGCTCGGGTCTCGCCTCAGGGCCGCTCGGCGAGCCGGGCGTAGCGCAGGGCGAGCCCGTCGAGCAGCGCCTCCAGCCCGGTCTCGAAGGCGCCCTCGTCCACTGTCCCGCGGTGCCCCGCCAGCCGGTGCGCCTCGCCCAGGTGCGGGTAGTCGGCCGCGTCGTAGACCTCGGCGTCGGCGGGGAAGCCGGCCGCGAAGGAGGCGAGCGCCGAGCCGGTGACGAAGTAGCGCATCAGCGCGCCGATCCTGGTCGCCTGGCCGCGCGGCCACCCGGACTCGACCAGGTGGCCGAAGACCGCGTCGGCCAGCCGCAGGGCGTTCGGCCGGCGCCCGGGGCCCTGGGCGAGCACCGGGACGATGTTGGGGTGGGCGGCCAGCGCGGCACGGTAGGAGCGGGCCCAGTCGCGCAGCGCGTCCGGCCAGGAGCCCCCGTTGGCCCCGGTGGTGCCGACGGCCCCGGCGGCCCCGGTGGTGCCGAACATCGACAGGTCGACCTCGCCGATGACGCTGTCCACCACCGCGTCCAGCAGTTCGTCCTTGGTGGCGAAGTGGTTGTAGAGCGAGGGCCCGCTGACCGACAGCTCGGTGGCGAGCCGGCGGGTGGAGAGGGCGTCCAGCCCCTCGTCGTCGATCAGCCGCAGCGCGGCGGCGACGATGCGCTCGCGGCTGAGCAGCGGGGTGCGTGGACGGGCCATCGCGGCGGGTGCCTCCGGTTCCTCCGGTCGGGTGCGCTGGGGACCGATTCTGGCAGGTGCCCCTTCCCAGCGCGGGCGGGGCGGGGCTACAGTCCCCCCATAAAACTTGCAGCGCTAGTTTAATGGGCCCGGCCCCGGATCCGGGGGCCCGGACACCGATTCGGGAGCCGCCGTGAACCTGGAGTTGTCCGAGGAGCAGAGCGCCGTCCGGGACCTCGCCGCCTCCTTCACCGACCGCGAGGTCGTGCCCCACGCCGCCGAGTGGGACCGCGCCGAGTCCGTCGACCGCGCGATCATCGGCAAGCTGGCGAAGGTCGGCTTCCTCGGGCTGACCATCCCGGAGGAGTACGGCGGCAGCGGCGGCGACCACCTGGCGTACTGCCTCGTCCTGGAGGAACTCGGGCGCGGCGACTCGGCCGTGCGCGGGATCGTCTCGGTCTCGCTCGGCCTGGTCGGCAAGTCGGTCAACGCCTTCGGCACCGAGGAGCAGAAGCGGCACTGGCTGCCCCGGCTCACCTCGGGCGAGGCGCTCGCCTGCTTCGCGCTCACCGAACCGGGCACCGGATCGGACGCCGCCAACCTCACCACCCGGGCCGTCCGGGACGGCGGGGACTGGCTGATCAGCGGTGCCAAGACCTTCATCACCAACGGCACCTGGGCCGACGTCGCCCTGGTCTTCGCCCGCACCGGCGGCGACGCACCCGAGCAGCGGGGCCACCGGGGCATCACCGCCTTCCTGGTCCCCACCGACCTGCCCGGCTTCACCCGCACCGATATCCACGGCAAGCTCGGCCTGCGCGGCCAGGCCACCGCCGCCCTCTCCTTCGAGGACGTCCGGGTGCCGGACAGCGCCCGGCTCGGCGAGGTCGGCAAGGGGTTCACGGTGGCGATGGCCGCGCTGGCCAAGGGCCGGATGTCGGTGGCGGCGGGCTGCGTCGGCATCGCCCGGGCCTGCCTGGAGACCGCCGTCCGCTACGCGGGCGAGCGCGAACAGTTCGGCAGGCCGATCGCCTCGCACCAGCTCGTCCAGGAGCTGCTGGCCGGCATCGCCGTGGACGTCGAGGCGGCCCGGCTGCTCACCTGGAAGGTCGCCGACCACATCGACCGCGGCCTGCCGTTCGCCACCGAGTCCTCCGTCGCCAAGCTGTACGCCAGCGAGGCCGCCGTCCGGGCCGCCAACAACGCGCTCCAGGTCTTCGGCGGCTACGGGTTCATCGACGAGTACCCGGTCGGCAAGTACCTGCGCGACGCGCGGGTGATGACCCTCTACGAGGGCACCAGCCAGATCCACCAGCTGCTCATCGGACGCGCCCTCACCGGCGTCAACGCCTTCTGACGCCGGCCCGCCGCCTGCCCCGCTCCCGTCCCGACCCCTGCCACCCGTTTCCCGACAAGGAGCCCGACGACGTGCGTCCCGTCTACTTCGCCGCCGCCCGCCGCACACCCATCGGCCGACTGCGCGGCGCACTCGCCACGGTCCGCCCGGACGACCTCTCGGCCACCGTGCTGCGCGCCCTGCTCGCCGACGTACCCGCGCTCGACCCGGCCCGGATCGACGACGTCTACTGGGGTGCCGCCAACCAGGCCGGCGAGGACAACCGCAACGCCGCCCGGATGGCCGTGCTGCTGGCCGGCCTGCCGGAGACCGTCCCCGGGGCCACCGTCAACCGGCTCTGCGCCTCCGGCCTGGAGGCCGTCACCCTCGCCGCCCGGGCCATCGGCTCCGGCGAGGCGGACGTGGTGCTGGCCGGCGGCTGCGAGTCGATGACCCGCGCCCCGTTCGTCCTCCCCCGCCCCGACGAGGCGCTGCCGCACCGGATGGAGACCTTCGACACCCGGCTCGGCTGGCGGCTCACCAACCCGCGGATGGCCGAACTGCACGGCGTGCTCAGCATGGGCGAGACCGCCGAGGAGGTGGCGACCCGGTACGGCATCGACCGGGAGCGTCAGGACGCCTTCGCGCTGCGCAGCCACCAGCGGGCCGGCGCCGCCCGCAAGGACGGGCACTTCGACGCGGAACTCGTCGCGGTCGAGCGGCCGGACGGGGTGACGGTGGGCCGCGACGAGGGCATCCGCGAGGACACCAGCCTGGCGAAGCTCGCCGGCCTCAAGCCGGTGTTCCGGCCCGGGGGCACGGTCACCGCCGGGAACGCCTCGCCGATGAACGACGGCGCGGCCGGGCTGCTCCTGGTCGGCGAGGAGGCGCTGCGCGACCTCGGGCTGCAGCCGCTCGGCCGGTACGTGGCCGGCGCCTCGGCCGGGGTGCACCCGGACGTCATGGGCATCGGCCCGGTCCCGGCCACGGCGAAGGTGCTCGCGCGGGCCGGCTGGTCGCTCGCCGACCTGGACACCGCCGAGCTGAACGAGGCCTTCGCGGCCCAGGCGCTCGCCTCCGCCGACGGCATCGGGTTCAGCCCGGAGCGGGCCGAGGAGGTGGTCAACCCCAGCGGCGGCGCGATCGCGCTCGGCCACCCCCTGGGCGGCTCCGGCGCCCGCATCCTCACCACCCTGCTGCACCGGATGCGCCGTACCGGTGCCCGGCGCGGTCTGGCCACCATGTGCGTGGGCGTGGGGCAGGGTACGGCCGTGCTGGTCGAGAACGCCTGACGACCGGCGCTCCTCCTCCATCGATCCAGACCTCTGTTGATCCGAGCCTCCAAGGCCCGGACCGACCTTCAAACCTCCAGACTTCCGAGGAGTTCACATGACGCGGTTCGCGGGGAAGGTCGCCGTGGTGACCGGCGCGGCGCAGGGCATCGGGGCGGCCACCGCCCGCCTGCTGGCGGAGGAGGGCGCGGCGGTCGCCGTCGTCGACCTCACCGCCGAGCGGGCGGCCGGGACGGTCGCCGAGATCACCGCCAAGGGCGGCACCGCCCGGGCGTACGGCTGCGACGTGGCCGACTACGACGCCGTGGAGGCGGTGTTCGCGCAGGTCGCGGCGGACCTCGGCGGGGTGCACATCCTGGTCAACAACGCCGGGATCACCCGGGACAACCTGTTCTTCAGGATGCCGAAGGCGGACTGGGACGCGGTGCTGACGGTCAACCTGACCAGCGCGTACAACTGCAGCCACGTCGCGCAGAAGTACATGGTGGCGCAGAAGTACGGGAAGATCGTCTCGCTCAGCTCGCGCTCCGCCCTCGGCAACCGGGGCCAGGCCAACTACGCGGCCGCCAAGGCCGGCATCCAGGGCCTCACCGCGACCCTGGCGATCGAGCTCGGGCCGTTCAACATCAACGTCAACGCCGTCGCGCCCGGGTACATCGCCACCGCGATGACCGCGGCCACCGCCGAGCGGGTCGGCAGCAGCGCCGAGGAGCACCAGACCGAGGTCGCCGCCCGGACGCCGCTGCGCCGGGTCGGGCAGCCGGAGGAGATCGCCTCGGTCGTCGCCTTCCTGGCCAGCGAGGAGGCCTCCTACGTCAGCGGGCAGACCCTGTACGTCAACGGCGGGGCGCGCTAGGCGCTCGTCTGACGTGTCGTCATCTCGCCGTCCCGGGTGGGAGGTTACTTTCCCCTGGGACGGCCTTTACCTTTTCGCGTGGCCGAGTATGACCATGTCCTTGATCACATGGCCCCACTAAATGACTATGGCATGATCATGCAGCTCTCGATGGGATGGCCGCACCGACCCGACCGAACCAGGTCGGGCCCTGCGCCCCAAGGAGTCCCATGGGCAGCCCCGCCACCCTCCGCCGCGCCCTGGCCCTGCTCGCCGTGGGGGCCACCGCCCTCACGGCCGGTACCGTCGCCGTGCCGGCCGCCGGCACCGCGATCGCCGCCCCCGGGCACGATCTCGCGGGCGTCCACGTCCGCCCCGCCTCCTTCGGGCACCACAACGCCCAGGGCCGCCCCGCCCCGCTGAGCACCACCCAGTGCGTCAGCCAGGTCGGTATCCACTGCTACTCGCCGTTGCAGTACCGGACCGCCTACAACCTGGACCCGCTGTACCAGGAGGGCATCACCGGCAAGGGCCGCACGATCGTCATCGTCGACTCCTTCGGCTCGCCGACCATCCAGCACGACCTGGAGGTCTTCGACAAGCAGTGGGGCATCCCGGACACCAACGTCGAGGTGGTCAAGTGGGGCAACGTCCCCACCTGGGACCCGAAGAACCCCGACCACACCGGCTGGGCCGGCGAGACCACCCTGGACGTCGAGTACGCCCACGCGATCGCCCCCGACGCGCACATCATCCTGGTCGAGACCGGCGTCGCCGAGACCGAGGGCACCACCGGCCTGCCCGAGATGATGGACGCCGAGAAGGCCCTCATCAAGGCCGGCCGCGCCGACGTCATCTCGCAGAGCTTCGGCGCCACCGAGAACACCTTCCCGGGGTACGACAAGGGCGACTTCAAGTCGCTCACCGACCTGCGCTACGCCTTCCAGGCCGCGGCCGACCACAACGTGACGGTGCTCGCCGCCTCCGGCGACAACGGCGCCACCGACGCCCAGGAGAACGGCACCGACCTGTTCCCGTACAAGGTCAACTCCTGGCCGTCCTCGGACCCGCTGGTCACCTCCATCGGCGGGACCCAGCTCACCCTGGACGACAAGGGCAACCGCACCGCGCCCGACAAGGTGTGGCACGACAAGTCCGGCGCCGGCGGCGGTGGCGTCTCGGGCATCTTCGAGCGTCCGTGGTACCAGGCCGGCGTCGCCAACGTCACCGGCAACCACCGCGGCACCCCGGACATCAGCATGAGCGCGGCCGTGGACGGCGCCGCCTGGACCTACGAGTCCTACGACCCGACCTCGGTCGGCTGGCACCTCACCGGCGGCACCAGCGAGGCCACCCCGCTGTTCTCGGGCGTCGTCGCGCTCGCCGACCAGCTCGCCGGCCACCGCCTCGGCCAGCTCAACTGGCGCCTGTACGGCATGAACCTGCTGCCGAGCAAGTGGAGCGGCATCGTGGACGTGAAGCAGGGCGACAACGGCTGGAACGGCGTCACCGGCTACAACGCGACCGAGGGCTACGACCTCGCCAGCGGCCTGGGCACCATCGACGGCGCGAAGTTCGTGCACGCGGTCGCCGGTCGGTGAGCGGGCGGGTCACCGGGTGACGGGGTGACGGGGTGACAGGTAACAGACGACAGCGAACAGCGGACAGACTTTGAAATCCGTCCGCTGTTCGCTGTTCTCCGTCTGCTGTCATCCGTCCGCCGTCGGCTGTTCCCCGGCGGCGGCTCTCCACCGACCGCCGGTTGTCAGCCGGTGGCGGCCAGCTGGGCGAGGTAGCGCTCGGCGGCGCGGAGCTTGCGACCGTCGGGGCCCGGGAGGTGGGCGCGCAGTTCGATGATCTCCGGGGCGATCCGGATGGCCTCCGCACGATCGGCGATCGCGCGCCAGCAGGCCTCGGCGTTGGTGGCCGCCCGCTGGGTCTCCACGTGGTCCGGGCCCTGCGAACGGAGCAGAGTCAGCGCCACCTCGCGGTAGATGTCCGCGGCTTCGGCCGACCGGCCCGCGAGCCGGCAGACGTGCGCCCGGACCTGCCGTACCTGCAGCACCGGCTCGGAGACGGCACCGTGCTCGGCGATCGCCTCCAGTTCGAGGGCGAAGGCCAGGTCGGTGGCGGCGGCGTGGTCCCCGGCCTCGGCGCTGCGGACGATCCGTCCGATGACCTCGCGGTAGTCCGCGCGCGGCGGACCGGCCGCAGCGGCCTCGTCGGCCGGGGCATCGGCAGGGGCGTCACTCGGGGCGGACGGCGCGTCGGCGGACGGCGCGTCGGCGGGAGCGTCCTCGGTCGGCGCTCCGTCCTGCGGCGCGGCGTCGGCCGGCACCTCGTCAGCAGGTGCCTCGTCCGCCGGAACGACATCGGCGGGCGCCTCGTCCGTCGGCGCGGACTCCACCGGGACGGCGTCCCCGGGCTCCCCCGCAGCCTCGGGCGCCTCCTCGACGTCCTCCCCGATCGCGTCCTCGGCCGCCTCCGCGCTCGTCTCCGCGCTCGTCTCCTCGGCCGTTTCCTCGACCACCGGCTCGACCACGGCCCCGACCGCCTCCGCCGCGGCTTCGGCGGCCACCGCGGCGTCCTCCTGCGGGAGTTCGGGCTCGGCGGCGGTGTCGTCCACCGGCTCCGGCCGGGACTTGAGGAGCGTGACGCCCGCCGGGGACGCGCTGTCCTCGGGCACGGCGTCGGCCGGGGCGGGCTTGCGCAGGGTCACGCCCGGCGCTTCCACGCTCCCGCCCGCCTTCAGCAGGCTGACCGGGCGGGCCGGCCGCGGCGGGGTGGGCGGTACGCCCGGCTTGACCAGGCTGACCGGACCGCCCGCGGCCACCGGAGACCCGGCGAACGCAGCGGACCCGACCGACCCGGCCGACGGCGCGGGCGCCCCGGCCGGGGCCGGCACCGGCCACTCGGGGGCGGCGTCCCGGGGCTCCGCCGGACGCGGCAGCGGCGCCACCGGGGGCGGCGGCGCGTCGGAGGGCGCCGTACCGGCGGTCGGCAGCGGCGCCGCCTCGGTCGGCAGGCCCTCGCCGCGACGGGCGGTGTTGCGGAAGAACGGCCGGTCCGGGGCGTGCGTGGCCAGGATGACCACGTCCGGCCGCAGCACCGAGTACACCTGCTGACGCAGTTGCTCCGGCGCGAGCACCTCGCCCGCGCCGGGCCGCCCGCCGTGCAGCGCCTCGATCAGGGCGCGGGTGAAGGTGCCGATCTGCTCCGGGTCCGGGCTGACCACCGCCCAGAGCGGGATGCCCTCGCTGAGCGGCGAGACCGTGCCCTGGAGGTACGGCCAGGCGTTCTGGTCGGCGCTCAGGTCGGCGATGACGAGGGTCTGCCACTCGGCCGGACGGTGGCTCAGCTCGGCGGCGACGGCCTGCCAGGGGAGACCGTCCTGCTTGGCGTCGCGCAGGGTCAGCTGGAGCTGCCCGCCGCGCTTGTCGGCGACGACGTGGCCGCCCAGGTGGATCAGCAGCGGTCCGGGGTGCCGGGAGGCGGCGCGCAGGTGGGCGAGGACGGTGTGCGGGTCCCCGGCGCCGGGGAGGTGGACGGCGTCCACCGCGTCCGCGGCGAGCAGCACCTGCGGCGAGACGGCGGCGAGCATCGCCGAGAGCACGGGGGCCTGGGTCGGCCCGCCGCGGCCCCAGGTGCGGCGGCCGGAGGTGCCGTACCCGCCCTCGATGACCAGGATCCGTCCGCGCGGCGCGGCACCGAGCCCGCCCGCGCCGTGCCCGCCCGTACCGGCAGCGGCGCTCGGCGCCGCGCTCTGGACCGGGAACGGCGGCGGGGTCGCCGAGGACGCGGCCCCGGCGGCGGGCAGCCCGGTGAGGGTCCATCCGGTGGGCGGGACGGGCGGCACGACCGGAGGTGCGGGCGGCGGCACGACCGGGGGTGCGGGCGGCGGCTCGTACAGCGCGGCGGGACCGGGCGGGTGCTCCTCGGCCGGGAGGCGCGGGGGCGGCGGTACGGCGTCCCAGGGACCCGAGCCCCCGGCCGGGTCGGGACCTCCGGAAACCGCTGTCGTCTCCGCCATCTCCTGGTCACCGCCCCGCCCCGCCGCTCCCGCGGCGTCTGATGCCCTCGCCTGCGTGGTGCCTGCCACCACACTCCGTGCGCGCCACCCTACGAGATCCCGGCTCGCCCGTTCCAGGCCGGGTGGCCGATCGGCGCGCCACACCGCCCGCGCCGCCCGCTAAGGTGCCGTCATGATCGATACCGATCGCCCTCTGCTCTTCCTCGACGTGGACGGTCCGCTGATCCCCTTCGGGGACCCGCCGCCGGGCGGCTACCCCGTCCACCGCAGCCCGTACGTCCCGGCCGACACGACGCCGGGCGGGAATCCGCTGATCGCCCGTGTGGACCCGGAGTTGGGGCCCCGGCTGCTGAGCCTGCCGGCCGAGCCGGTGTGGGCGACCACCTGGCTGGAGGACGCCAACGACTGCCTCGCGCCCTGGCTCGGCCTGCCCCGACTGCCCGTCGTGGACTGGCCGGTGGACGACTCCGACAACGCGGAGAACGCGGAGAACGCGGACACCAGGGACGCCGCGCACCCGCCGGTGGGCCTGCACTGGAAGACCCGCACGCTGGTCGCCTGGGCGGGCGGGCGGCCGTTCGCCTGGGTGGACGACGAGATCACCGGGGCCGACCGCCGCTGGGTCGCCGCCCACTCCCCGGCCCGCGCCCTGCTCCACCGGGTCGATCCCCGACGCGGGCTCACCGAGGCGGACTTCGCCGCGCTGGACACCTGGCTGCGAGCAGCCTGACTACACTGCCCCGCCATGGAACTCGTCGCCGGAGCACCGTCCCGCTGGCATCTGTCCCTGCACGGCGGGGCGTTGGTCGAGCTGTGGGCGGACGGGTACGGCGTCGAGGGCGGGACGTACGTGTTCAGCTCGCTCGTCCGGGCGACGGCGGAGGAGCAGGAGCAGGTCGAGGTGGTCGCGCGGACGCCGGCGGACGACCGGCGGGTGCTGGTGGCCGTGGCACGCGTTCCGGAGGCCGTCGTCCAGGACGTCCACTCGGCCGCCGAACCGGCGCGCCATGGCACCTGTGCCTGCCGGCCCTTCTCCTGGGAGAAGTGACCGCTCCCGGAAACCCGTCCGGCCACCCCTGGAGCAGGAG
>NZ_JBHVET010000071.1:0-18632 GCF_042802135.1 Kitasatospora sp. NPDC057512 | reverse complement strand
GGTGCGGCCGGTGCGCCCGGCGCGGCCGGCGGGGGGGGGGGGGCCCGCGGGCGGGCGTGCCGGGGAGGTTGGGGGGGCCGTTCCGGCGTGACCGGAACGGCCCCCTGGGAGTTTCCGGGGGCGGGCCGATGTGGCAGGCTGTCGAATATGTCTAGACCAATTTTCGAAGTCATCGCGCTGACGCCCCAGGACGCCCAGGCCGCCGAGTCGGGCGGCGCCGACCGGCTCGAACTGGTCACCGACATGGCCGCCGACGGACTCACCCCGTCCGTCGAGGACTTCGGCCGGATCCGGGCCGCCGTCGGCATCCCGCTGCGGGTCATGCTGCGGATCCGGGACGGCTTCGCCCCCGGCGACGTGGACGGGCTGTGCGCCCGGGCCGCCGCGCTGCGGGCCGAGGGGGCCGAGGAGTTCGTCCTCGGCTTCCTCGACGCCGACGGCGCCGTCGACCTGGCCGCCACCACGGCCGTCGCCGAGGCGATCGCCGGTTGCCGCTGGACCTTCCACCGGGCGATCGACCACAGTGCCGACCGGGCCGCCCTGCGGGCCGCCGTCGGCGGGCTGCCCGGCCTGGACACCTTCCTCACCTCCGGCGCGGCCGCCGGGGTGGACGCCGGGCGCGAGGTGCTCTCGGCCGAGCTGGCCCGGGCCGGCGAGCCCGGGTACCGGCAGCGGATCCTGATCGGCGGCGGCCTGCGGGCCGAGCACCTGAAGGAGCTGCGGGCGGAGGGTTTCGACGCCTTCCACGTCGGCGGCGCGGTGCGGGTCGACGGCTGGCGGACGCCGGTGGACGCGGCCAAGGTCGCCGAGTGGCGGGCGCTGATCGACGCCTGAGCGCCCGAGCGCCGGTGCGCCTGTGCGCCTGTGCGCCTGTGCGTTCGAGCGTTCGTACGGAAGGGCCGGTCCGCGGACCGGCCCTTCCACGCACTACCGCAGCTGCTCCGGCAGCGGCTCGCGGTGCAGCACCGTCAGCCCGGAGACGGCACGGGTCAGCGCCACGTACAGCCGCCGCAGACCGGTCCGCTCGTCCGGCTCCCCGGCGACCACCGCGGCCGGCTCGTCCAGCACCACGTAGTCGTACTCCAGACCCTTGGCCAGCGAGGCCGGGACGAGGGTGAGCCGGGCCTCCGCGCTGGTCTCGTCGCCGGGGGAGAGGTACGGCAGGCCGGCCGCGGTCAGCGCCTCGGCGAGCCGCGGGACGCGGGCGTCGGCGGCGATCAGGCCGGTCGAGCCCTCGTGCTCCAGCGCCTCCCGGCAGGCCGCCAGGACCGCCTCCGTGCCGTCCGCGTCCGCGTCCGTGTCGCCCTCCGCAGCGCCGTGCGCGATCCGGCGGATCGTCAGCGAACCGGGCGCCTCGCGGACCGAGGAGGCCGGGGCCAGGCCGGGGGCGATCGCCGGGAGCAGCCGGGAGGCGTACGCGATGACCTCCTCCGGCACCCGGAAGCCCTTGGTCAGCTCCTCGATGTGCGCCTGCGGCTTGCCCAGGTGGCGCAGCGCCTCCGGCCAACTCGCCGTCGCCCACGGGGTGGTGCCCTGGGCGAGGTCGCCGAGGACGGTCGCCGAGCCGGTGGTGCAGCGGCGGCCGACCGCGCGGTACTGCATCGGGGAGAGGTCCTGGGCCTCGTCCAGCACCACGTGCCCGAGCGAGGGGGTGCGCTGCACCAGGTCGGTAGCCTCGTCCACCAGGACGGCGTCGGCCGCCGTCCAGCGGGCGGTCTTCACCGAGCGGCCGGGCTTGGGCCACAGCACCGCCCGCTGCTCCTCGGGCGTCAGCACGCCCTCGGCGCACGCGGCCAGGAACTCCGGCTCGGAGAGCAGCCGCAGGACCAGCTTCGCCGGGTCGACGGCCGGCCAGCACTCCTTGACCACCGCCTTGACGGCGCTGTTGCGGGCCACCGCGTCCTGCACCCGGTCGTCCGGGGCCTCGCCGCCCTGCTCCATCTTCAGCAGCACGGCGTGCGCGATGCGCTGCGGCAGGGCGTCCCTGGCCGCGCCGTAGCGGGTCTCGCGGCCCTTCAACTCCTCGATGATCTCGACCAGTTCGTACACCGGTACGCGCCAGCGGCGGGAGCCGCGGACCACCACGCAGGGCTCGGTGGGCAGCGTGATGCCCGACCGCACCGCCCGGCGCAGCACCTCGGCCATCCGGGCGTCGCCCTTCAACCGGGCCGCCTCCGGGTCGTCCTCGGCCTTCACCTCGACGTGCCCGACCAGCTGCTGCACGGTGGCCTGGGCGACCTCCAGCTCGCCGAGGGCCGGGAGCACCTGCTCGATGTAGGAGAGGAACGCGTTGTTCGGCCCGATCACCAGGGTGCCGGTCCGGGCCAGGCGCTCGCGGTGGGCGTACAGCAGGTACGCGACGCGGTGCAGGCCGACGGCGGTCTTCCCGGTGCCGGGCGCCCCCTGGACGCAGATGGTGCCCGTGATGTCCGAGCGGACGATCTCGTCCTGCTCGGGCTGGATGGTGGCGACGATGTCGCGCATCGGGCCGACGCGGGGCTTCTCGATCTCGGCGGCCAGCAGGGCGGAGGCGGAATCGGTCTCGGCCGGGTCGGAGAGGTGCTCGTCCTCGTAGGCGGTCAGCTCGCCGCCGGTGTAGCCGAAGCGGCGGCGGCGCTCGACGTCCATCGGGTCGGTGCGGCTGGCCCGGTAGAACGGCTGGGAGACCGGCGCGCGCCAGTCGATCACCATCGGGTCGCCGTCGGCGTCGTGGACGTGCCGGCGGCCGATGTAGAAGCTCTCCCCTCCGCTGCCCTCGCTCAGCTCCTCGCTGATCGCGTGCAGGTAGTCGAGGCGGCCGAAGAACAGCGGGGTGTGCGAGAGGTCGGCCAGGGCGGCGATCCTGGCGTCGATCTGGTTCTGGAGCACGAGGGCGGTGACCCAGGTGCCGGTCACGTCGCGGATGTCGAGCGACTCGACGTCCTCGCGCATCGCGCGCAGTGCGGCCCGGGACGCGGCCAGGTGGTCGCGTTCGCGCTGGAGGGGGTCGGTGGTGGGGGTGGCGGGCACAGCGAACCTTCCCGGCTGCCCCGGTGGCGGGCGCAGCGGATCGTAGGAGCTCACGGTGGAACCGGCCGGTTGCCGAACGGTCGGTACCTCCCCCGGCTGCCTGCGGGACTTCAGCAGGTACCACGGTTCGGGAGGGGGCAGACGGACGATCTTAGACCCGTCCGCCCCCGGGTACCAGCCGCGCGGGTCTCGGGGTTCCGGCCGTACCGGCCTCGGGGTTCGCCCTACCCCGGCCTCGGGGGCCGCCGTACACCCGGCGGACGAGCCGCGCACCTGCGGATACGGCCTTTGGAGTGATGCCGAGGGCCGGTCGGGTGCCTACCGTTGAAGACATGAGCACCACGAACCGAAACCCCCGATCCGGCCCGTCCGGCGCCACCGCCGTCTCCGGGCGCCACCGCAACCCGCTGAGCACCGCCGTCCGCAACGTCGGCATCGCCCTGGACACCGCCGCGCGCGTGATCTTCCTCGGGCGCGACGGTGTCCGGTACTGAAGACGCTGTCCGGTCCTGAAGACGGTATGCGGTGCTGAAGACGCTGTCCGGTCCTGAAGACGGTATGCGGTGCTGAAGACGCTGTCCGGTGCTGACGACGCTGACCGGGGCTGAAGACCGCGCCGGTTCCCGGGGCGGCCTACCGCCCGTGCGTCACAGCACGTCGTCCGCGTCCATGATCCGGTACGCGTAGCCCTGCTCGGCCAGGAAGCGCTGCCGGTGGGCGGCGAAGTCCTGGTCCACGGTGTCCCGGGCGACCACCGAGTAGAAGTGGGCCGAGTGCCCGTCCGCCTTGGGGCGCAGCACCCGGCCGAGGCGCTGGGCCTCCTCCTGGCGGGAGCCGAAGGTCCCGGAGACCTGGATGGCCACGGTGGCCTCGGGCAGGTCGATCGAGAAGTTCGCGACCTTGGAGACCACCAGGACGCCGATCTCCTTGTTGCGGAAGGCCTCGAAGAGCTTCTCGCGCTGGGCGTTGCTGGTCTCGCCCTTGATCACCGGGGCGTCCAGGGCCTCGCCGAGCTCGTCCAGCTGGTCGATGTACTGGCCGATGATCAGCGTCTGGTCCTTCTCGTGCTTCCTGACCAGTGCCTCCACCACCCGCCGCTTGGTCGCGGTGGTGGCGCAGAAGCGGTAGCGCTCCTCCGGCTCGGCGGTCGCGTAGGCGAGCCGCTCGGAGTCGGTCAGGGTGACCCGCACCTCGCAGCAGTCGGCGGGCGCGATGTAGCCCTGCGCCTCGATCTCCTTCCACGGCGCGTCGAAGCGCTTGGGGCCGATCAGGCTGAACACGTCGCCCTCGCGGCCGTCCTCGCGCACCAGCGTCGCGGTCAGGCCGAGCCGGCGGCGGGCCTGGAGGTCGGCGGTGAACTTGAACACCGGCGCGGGCAGCAGGTGCACCTCGTCGTAGACCACCAGGCCCCAGTTGCGGGCGTCGAACAGCTCCAGGTGGGCGTAGACGCCCTTCCGCTTGGTCGTCATCACCTGGTAGGTGGCGATGGTGACCGGGCGGATCTCCTTCCTCGTCCCGCTGTACTCGCCGATCTCGTCCTCGGTGAGCGAGGTGCGCTTGACCAGCTCGTGCTTCCACTGGCGGGCCGAGACGGTGTTGGTGACCAGGATCAGCGTGGTCGACTTGGCGTGCGCCATCGCGGCCGCGCCGACCAGCGTCTTGCCGGCGCCGCAGGGCAGCACGACCACGCCCGAGCCGCCGTGCCAGAAGCCCTCGACGGCCTGCGCCTGGTACGGGCGCAGCTGCCAGCCGTCCTCGTCCAGGTCGATCGGGTGCGCCTCGCCGTCCACGTACCCGGCGAAGTCCTCGGCGGGCCAGCCGAGTTTGAGCAGCACCTGCTTGATCTGCCCGCGCTCGGAGGGGTGCACCACCACGGTGTCCGGGTCGACCCGGGCGCCGACCAGCGGGACGATCTTCTTGGAGCGCAGCACCTCCTCCAGCACCGGCCGGTCGGTGGTGGTGAGCACCAGCCCGTGGGTCGGGTGCTTGAGCAGCTGGAGCCGCCCGTACCGGCCCATGGTGTCCGCCACGTCCACCAGCAGCGCGTGCGGCACCGGGTAGCGCGAGTACGTCACCAGGGCGTCCACCACCTGCTCGGCGTCGTGCCCGGCCGCCCGCGCGTTCCACAGCCCGAGCGGCGTCACCCGGTACGTGTGCACGTGCTCGGGCGCCCGCTCCAGCTCGGCGAACGGCGCGATGGCGCGACGGCAGTCGGCGGCCCTGGGGTGGTCGATCTCCAGGAGAAGAGTTTTGTCGCTCTGGACGATGAGCGGTCCGTCGTTCACCTGGCGACTGCCTTTCGGTAGGGCTCTACGGGGCCAAACGTCCAGTGTGCCGCATCTGCGGGCGGTCATGTCCGGCGCTTGGTGCGGTGGGTGCCGGCGCTGACCCGCTGCCGTGTCCGGTCGGCGAAGGCGAGCGTGGTGGCGGCTCTCTCCGAGTCCCCGGTCCGGAGGTAGAGTTCGGCGGCGAGGTGCAGGTTCTCCAGGGCCTCGGCGTTGTGGCCCTGGTGCAGGAGGGCGTCGGCGAGGCCGTTGAGTTCGGTGGCCGTGCCGTGGTCGTCCTTGCCGTCCTGGAACGCCTCCAGAGCGAGGGTGTGCAGCTCCACGGCTTTGTTCCACTTCCCCTGCCGTTGGCGGGCGCGGGCCATGTTGCCCAGGGTCATCGCTTCGCCTCGACGGTCGCCCAGCCGTCGGAAGGTGTCCAACGCCTCCTGGTGTGCGACGAGGGCCGCGCCGTAGTCCCCGGTGAGGGTCAGCGTGCCCGCGTAGTTGTTCAGCTCGATCGCCCTGTCATGGGGGACGATCAGGCCGTCGGTCACGTTCAGGGCACGCTGGTGAAGTTCGATGGCCTTCTCGGCCCTCCCTGTGTCGCGCATCAGTTTGGCGCGACTGCCCAGTACCTTGGCCTGGCCACGGGGATCGCCCTCGTTCCGGAAGATCTTCGCAGCCGTGCGGAGGGCGCGGATTGCTTCTTCGGTGCGTCCCAGTTCTTCCAGCGTTTCGGCGACATTGGCCAGGGCCTGGGCTTCCCCTCGGCGATCGCCTTCGTGCTTGAACAAGTGTGCGGCCTCGATGTGGGCAGCCGCCGACTGCTCGAACTTCCGCTGGTCGTGGAGCGACAGTCCGAGATTGTTGAGGGCGCCGGCGAGAGCCCGGTGATTCCTGGTCTTCCGGCAGATGTCGATCGCCGATCGGTGCCTGTGGACGGACTTGCGCAGTTTGCGCATGTCCCGGAGGACGATACCGAGGCCGCTCAGCAACGCGGCTTCGTTGAGACTGTCCTCAAGCCTGCGGCTCGATCGGAGGCCCGCCTTCATCACCTGCTCGGCATCCTCCAGGTACCGCACCTCCATCAGGAACTGCGCGACGGGCGATGCCAGAGCCACGCACATCAGATCGTCCTGGGCCACGTGGGTCCAGGTGGTGGCCGCGACCAGCGTGAGCCGTTCGCTCTCCAGCCACTGCAACGCAGCTTGCCGATCGGCGAAGTCCGACCCTGCCACAGGGCGTGGCGTCCCGGGGGCAAGAAGTCGTTCGCACGCGAGTGTGCTCATCCGATGCAGGTGAACGAACAGCCGCATGAGGCTCTCGCCCCAGGAGCCGGTTGAGATCAGCTGCCCATGTGAGTAGAGCCGCACCAGGCTGTGCTGTTGCCAGCGGCCGTACTGCGCCCGCGGTTCGACCAGATGGCGGCGGGCGAGGTCGAGCAGGAGCCGCTCGGTGTCCTTCTCGCTCCCGCCGTACAGCTGGGCCGCAACCTCGGTCGAGAAGTCCGGTCCGGGGCTCAAGGACACGAGGCGGAAGACCTTGGCCTGTTCCTCGGTGAGTCGCCGGTAGGACAGCTCGAAGGCCGCAGTCACAGCCCGATCTTCCCGGCTCAACACGGCAAGTCTGGAGTGGGCGGCCTCCAGGTCGTGGCAGAGGTCGGCCAGCGGCCGGGTGGGTACGTCCACGAGCAGGGAGGCCAGGATGCGCAGGGCCAGTGGGAGGCCACCGCAGAGGGCGACGAGCCGTGCGGCCCGGTCGGCTTCGGAAGCGACGCGCGAGTCCTCGGGGAGTGCTGTGCGGATGGCGTCGTTCAGCAGTTCCCGTCCCTCGTCGGAGGGCAGTTCCCGCAGAGTCAGGGCCAGGGCGTCCAGTTCCGCGAGGGAGTGCCGCGAGGACACGAGCGTGATGGTGCTTCCGTCGCTCGGCAGCAGGTGGCGGACAGTGTCGGTGGGCGGTACGTCGTCCAGGACGACCAGAACCCGCCGGCCCGCGCCGGCCAGTGCGCTGAGCGCGGACCGGTACATGCGGGCACGGTCGTCGATCCCGGCCGGGATGTGTTCCGGTGGAACGCCGAGGGCCCGGAGAAGGGTGCCGAGCGCTCGCTTCGGGGAGAACACGCGCTTCGCGTCGTACCCGTGCAGATCGACGAAGAGTGTCCCGCCCGGGAACCAGCCCTCTTCCCGGAGCGCGTGGTGAGCGGCCTGGAGCACGAGTTCGGTCTTGCCCGTCCCTGCGAGTCCGGATACCACGACGGTGCTGGTGGTCTCCGTGGGCGGCTGCGGGGCCAGGACGGCCAGGAGCCGTTCCAACTCGGCGCGCCGCCCGGTGAAGGTGCCCGACTGCCTGGGGAGGCCGGCCAGCGCAGGGTCAGGGCGGTCCGGGAGGGTCAACGTGATGTTGTGCCCCTGGACGATGCAGCCGAAGACGACTGATCCGCTCACACTGTTCCGAGTCGTGTGGGTCATTCCCCGGCCCGCCGGTGTCGTTCGACCGCCCGGCGGTAGGCGATCACCTCTGCAGTCGTGAACATGTCCAGCGTCTCCGTGGTGACCACGTACCCGACCTCCTGCCAGGCGTGGACGAACGCGGGGTCGATACCGGCAGCGCTCGCTGCATCCACCGCATCCTGCATCATGCTGTCGAAGCTCCCTCTGGAAAGCGGAACGGGTTCGTCGGCATCGGGGTCGAAGAAGATCGGGTCGTGTGGTTCGGGCTCGCGGCCGAACTTCTCGCGGAAGGCCGCGAACTGCTTTTCCAGGCTCTCCTGCATCTCCCGCCCCTGACGGGAGTCCGCCGCGATCCGCAGCACGGAACTCCCGTCGCCGTTCCAGACCCGCTCCACCGCACGGTCCGACGGCCGGGAAGTGGACACCGCTCTGCCCGACTTCCTTCGGATCCTGTCCAGCACGGCCTGACGCCGTTCGGTCCACTCCACCTCGGATTCTTCTGCTCCGCCCTCCGTGGCGGTGGTGCTGTCCGCTTCCAGGGTGTCGGTATCCGCTCGGCGCCCGGCGGCGCTCAGGCGCATCCTGGCCCGCGTACCGGCCCAGTCCAGCAGGTCCGGGGTGAGGACGGCGTTCAGCGTGGACACCTCGGGGATGCCCAGTTCGAAAGCCATCCGGGGCAGGGCGAGACCGGGAGAGCTGGTCCAGACCAGGTCAGCCGAAGGGATCGGCTCGGTGAACGCCGGAACTGCGTACAGACACTTGAGGGTCTTGTTCACGGACAGGCCGAGTTCGGGGGCCGCAAGGAGGATGTCGAGCACCGGAACCAGCGGTGACTCGTCATTCATGGAGAGTGCCCATGCGCGGGCGTGGGTGCCCGTTTCCTCCAGGTGCTCGCCGGGTTTCACCAAGAGCGCCGCATACAACGCGGGCAGCATGACTCCGGCTTCCTCTCTCACGGGCAGCCCGGCAGAGGCGAACCGGTGCAGACCCTTGCGGAGAACGGCCTCCGGAGTGTCACCGACCGGCGCCGTGGGCGTCGGCTCCTGCCAGAAGCGCTGAACCCGGTGCTTGGCGCCCTTCGGTGGATCAGGAAGCAGCAGGTCCCGGGGCGGACCCCACACCGCCCGGCTGTTCTGGAGCGTGTCCCCGGGAAGCAGGTGGCGCGGCAGGCGGCGCTGGTCGAGTCCGACTGCCTCCAGCCGCCCGGTGAGTGCCAGCATCTGCTCCCCGTCGTCCACTGGCAGGCCGGATTCCTCGCTCGCTGAGACGGCTTCACGGACGAAGCGCTGAATGCCCTTCTCGTGAACGGTGCCGCGCAGGAGGCGCAACCAGGCATCGCGAGAGTTGGCGAACTCGAACTCGTCGCGGAACCGCCCGGGAAAGGCCGTCCCCAGATACAGGGCGTCGAGCGGATCGATTTCCTGGTACCAGGTCGGCTCGGTCCCCTCCAGTTGGGCGTGGCCCAGCGTTGCGTAGCCGACCGCGTAGGCGCCGGCCAGGCTGAGCCGTCCGGGCGGGCTCGACCGCAACAGTCGCGCGAGAGCCTGCTCGCCGAGCGCCCGTGGACTGTCGTCGACCCTCTCGGGCCCTTGAGTCGTGAGCGCCCGTTCCCGCGTTCGTCGCTCCTGCTTCTTCCTCGAGGCTTTGCCCATGGTCCCCTCCCTGAGGGCAAAGCATTACCGTTCCACAGCGCTCGGCCGCAACACGTTCGATGGCGAATGATCCTTCCCGCACCTCCTGCGTCCTGAGGCGGGAACGCGTGCGGCTCGACGGGCTGAAGCTACTTCCACTCGTACAGGACGGCCCTGCCATCGCCCTGGGGGTCGTTGTCGAACTCGAAGAGGCCGACCAGATCGTTGAGACGCAGGAAGGCGTCGGAGGCGCTCTCGAAGTAGATGCTGCCGCGCCAGCTGACCGCGCCGCCGCCGGTGAAGTGGCCGATGCCGCTGCCGTGCCAGCTGTAGGCCTCAGCCTTCTCCGACATTCCGACGCCCTGGCCCTCCCCGTACAGGGAGCCGTCGGGCCGCAGCTCGGACTCGTAGGTGGCGAACTCCCGGACGGGATGGCCGAGCAGTCGGCCGGTGCCGGTCATCGAGATCTCCAGCGCGGGGTGTCCGCCGACTGTGGCGAGGACCCGTCGACCGGTTTCCGTGGTGGTCAACTCCGCTATCCGATCGCCGAGCATGATGCCTCCTTCCGGAACCCCCTGCCTCCGGAATACGCCGATGGGGCGGGCCCGTCAATTACTTCGAGTGACCACGGTGCGTACTCGCTCGTTGAGCTGGTCATGAAGAAGTCGAAGCGTGTTCTCACCGCCCTCGCCCTGATGGGCTCGGCCTTCGCGGCCACCGCCTCCTCGGCCGGCTCGGCCCATGCCCTCGCGGGCATCGGAGAGGGCCCCGGCGGCCTGCTCGCGGCGCCCGGGTTCCTGCTGGCGGACACCGTCACCGGGGGGTCGATGCCGGTCGGGCAGGGGCAGATCGGCAGCCTGGCGGACCAGGCCGTCAAGGAGAAGATGAAGGAGGCGCAGCACGGCTGACCAAGGACTGCAGCTTTCTGTCGAAGTCCCGCCAGGTGGAGACGGCCACGGCCTCGCCGAGCAGAGTGAAGCAGTACGGGTGTTCGGGTAGGTGGGTGTGCATCGGGCTGACGATCTCCGGGCGCCGGTCCGGGCCGGGGAGCGGGGCTTCGACGGCTATCGGTCGGACTGGTAGCCGTCCCTGAGGCTCAGGCATCCGGGTCCGCCAGTCGTATACCGAGGTGGGTTGGAGAAGCCGGTAACTCAGCCACTGCAGGGAGTTCCGCGCGTCTGGGTCCGTGGAGCAACTCTCCAGTCGGGCGACGGCGCCCTCCGTGAGGCGGTAGCGGTTGCCCGGGAGCCGCCGTCCGCGCCGGTGACCCTTGCGGCGGCCGAACTCCGTCCATTCCGTCAGCCGTTCCTGTTCGGGAATGTGGTGAATGGTGGTTCTTGAGAACCACTGGAGCCTGTCGGGTTCGGCCCAGGGATCGCGCAGACCCAGCCGGATGTCGCGGGCGCCGTCTGCCGGGGCAGGCGACTGTAGGGCGTTGGCACGGTGGCGTTTGCGGTACGCGGCCTGCCGACAGGCACTGTTGCAGTAGAGCTGGGGGCGGCCGGTTCGAGCGGCTGGGGGTAGTAGCGCCCCGCACCTTTGGCAGCGCGGCGCGAGGTCGACCTTGAGCGCTCGGGCAACGTCCCGGAGGGTGGCCGAGTGCTTGGGGCCGCCCTCGGCCAGGAGTTCCTGCACCAGAGCGGGGGCGTGGTGGGATTCACGCAGTCGTGTGAGGACCGTGGCCAGGATGATCTGGGTGGCGTCCCAGGTGGTGCCGAGACTGTCGGCCAGTTGTCGGGTCGGGACGCCGCTGAGCCAAGCGGTGAGCAGTTCGATCTCGGCAGTCTCGAGTACGTCGATGAGCGCCGCGCTGATCACGTCCGGGCCGGCATGGCGGGCGGTGGGGTCGTTCAGGGGCCTAGCGCGAACCACGTCGGTTCTCCTCCCGGCGGTACTTCGGCAGCAGAGCAGGTAGGGCCTTCGCCACCTCGACGACCAGGTGGCGGACATCCTCCTTGGGGGCCCGGGTGATCGCCACCATGGACATGATGCCGACCACGAGGATGGCGAGCAGGGCCGGGGCAATCAGGAGAATCACCCACCAGCCGCTGGTGGTGAGTTCGGCGAGAAGGCCCATGCGCTTGCTCCTGTGTCTGGAAACGCGAAAGCCCCCGGCGCACGCTGCGGCGCCAGGGGCTTTCGGAGAGTCGGTGGAATCGGAAATGGCCCACCATCAGGTGGGCCATCGGCTGGGTCAGGGCACAGAGGTGCCCGACGTCCTGCGTGCTAGCGTGGGTGATCTCCCTTGTGCAAGGCCACTGTTGAGCGCGGGAGGCAGTTCTGTACCGCCGATAACTGCACGGGTTTCGTAACGCGGCTCTGTCGCCCGGCTCACTCGTCGAGTTCCGCGACGCCGGTGATGCGGTGCAGGGCGAAGGTGCGGAGTTCGTCGGCGTGGTGGTCGAAGGCGGTGACGAAGCCGCCTTCGACCTTGACCGGGTCGATGATGCGCTGGCTGGCGATGCCCTCGGCGTTGAGGTAGCCGATCCACATGCGCTCGCCGAGCAGGACGGCCGTCTGGAGGGCGGCCAGGGTCTCGGCGGCGGCGGTGCGGGGGAGGTGGCGAGGGTCGGGGGTGGGGTCGCGGCGGGTGGCGGTGGCGGCGCGGTCGCCGGCCCGGATCGCCTTGATGGCGGCCGCGAGCAGGGTGTCGTCGGGGGTGGGCGGGCCGTCGGGGACGGGCACGGGGGCCGTCCGGGGCGGGGTGCGGCGGCTGTCCGGGCGGGTGATCAGCACGTCGCCCTCGGCGGACTCGGCGGCCGGGGCGTAGCCCATGGTGCGCAGGGCGGCGAGCAGGACGTCCGGGGCGGCCTGGGAGGCGAGGACGGTGGGGGCGAGCAGCCGCAGCCGCAGGTCGGCGGAGCGGCGGTCGGCGAGGACCTCGCCGAGCAGGGACGGGTCGTCGCAGCGCAGGTAGGAGGAGGCGGCGCCGACCCGCAGGACGCCGTGCCGGCGGGCGACGTCGTCGATCAGGTAGGCGAGCGGCTGCGGGACGGGCGTACGGCTGTGCTGCTCCAGGAAGGCCCGCAGGTCGGTGGCGGTGCGGCCGGCGTCGAGGGCGCGGCGGACCGAGGCCGGGGTGAAGCGGTAGACGGTGGCGCCGCCCTTGGACTCGATGTCGGCGCACAGGGCGAGGGCCTGGGCGAGCGGGGTGAGCAGCGGGCCGGGGGCGATCGCGGTGAGGTCCGGCTGGAGGATCACGTGGTCCAGCGGCTGCGGGAGCAGCGGGGCGAGCACCTCGGCCGGGTCGGACTCG
Source organism: Kitasatospora sp. NPDC057512 (assembly GCF_042802135.1). Classification (NCBI taxonomy): domain Bacteria; kingdom Bacillati; phylum Actinomycetota; class Actinomycetes; order Kitasatosporales; family Streptomycetaceae; genus Kitasatospora; species Kitasatospora sp. NPDC057512. The sequence continues at coordinate 6,019 of NZ_JBHVET010000071.1, read as the reverse complement.
GCGGTGAGCAGGGCGCGGGCGGGGGCGGCCAGGGCGCCGCGGCCGGTGATGCCGAGGAGTTCGGCCTCGTCGAGGGTCCAGGCGGTGAGCTCGTCGCGCAGGTCGCGGCCGTCCGGGCCGACGGGGCCGCCGCGCAGCGGGCGCTGCCAGCGCAGGGCGGGGAGCAGTTCCTCGGCGGTGGCCGGGGTGCCGGGCGGCAGTTCGGCGAGCAGGGCGAGGGTGGCGCGGCGGACGGACGGGGCGAGGGTGCGGTCGAGTTCGGGGCCGAGGGCGGCGCGCGGCTTGCCCCGGCCGTCGGGGGTGCCGGTGAGGGCGGGGACGCGGGTGGCGGCGAGCCAGGCGCCGGCCAGGACGGACCAGCGCTCGGCGGTGTCCAGGTGCAGCCAGCTGTCGTACCCCGGGGTGGGGGCCCAGCGTTCGTCCACCTCGCCGTCGGGGGCCAGCAGGCCCGCGGTGTAGGCGAGTTCGAGCCAGAAGGCGGTCTGCTGCTCGGTGTTCTCCAGGGCCTGGGCGGTGCGCTTGAGGTCGCGGACGCCGAGGCCGCCGGCGCGCAGGGTCAGCGGCGGGGTGAGGCCCCAGCCGTCCAGCAGCTCCTCGACGGTCTTGACCGCGGTGTGCGCCTGGCCGGCCGCGGCGCCGTCCACGGCCTGCGGGTCGCGCGGGGCGGCGGCGGGCGCGGGCTCGGGCTGGACCGGTTCGACGGTGCGGTGGGTGCGGCCTCCGCGCAGGTGCAGGGCGAGCTCGCGGGGCAGCACGACGCTGCCGGGGCTGCTGGGCAGCAGCAGGCCGCGGGCGAGCAGCCACTCGACCGGGCTCTGCGCGTCCTCGGCGGTGACCGGGCGGGTGGCGTCCGGGACGGTGCCGGTGGGCGGGCCCCAGACCAGCCGTTCCAGCAGCCGCAGCGCGGCCTCGGGCGCGGTGTCGAGCAGTGCGGCGCAGCGGGCGCGGTCGGTGAGCATCGCGGTGAGTGCGGCGACGGCGCTGACCGGGTCCGGGGTGCCGGGCTCCCCGGCCGAGGCGAGCAGCTGCTGCAGCCGGGCCGGTGACATGCCGACGGTGGCGTCGGCGAGGGTGGGGCCGAGGCCGGTGCGGCCCGGGTTGACGGCGGTCGGGGCGAGCGCCTCGCGGACGGCGAGGACCAGCCGCAGCCCGTTGTCCGGGCCCCAGAGCAGCGCCCGGTCGCGCAGGGTGGCGATCGCGCGCGGCAGGGCGGTGGCGACGGCGGACCGGTCGGCGGGGGTGAGCGGGGTGGCGCCGGGGTGCGGTTTGACCTTCGCCGGGCCGGTCAGCAGGGTGCGGATGGTGCTCAGCGAGGTGCCGTCCGGGGCGGTGGCCAGGGCCTCGGCGACCTGGAGGGTGAAGCGGTCGAGCCGCTCCAGGGCGCGCAGCGCGGACGCGCGCGAGGAGAGCCGGGCGGACAGCTGGGTGAGGTCGCCGGGGACGGGGTTCAGCAGGTCGGGGCGGGAGCGGAGCAGGGCGGCGAGCGCGTCGTCGGGACGGGCGCGCAGCTCCTCGGCGAGGGTGCGCGGGCCGGTGGCGGACCTGCCCCGGCGTTGAGGGCCCTGCTGTGTGGTCATTCGACCTAGGTTAGTCGGGCGCGGGGACGGCGGGGTGTCCGTCCTGCGGCGCACCTCCGGCGCTTCGCCGTACCGGCGGACGGACTCGCGCGGGCGGGGGCGGGGTGGGTAGCGTCACGCCGAGGGCGGTTCGGTGGGCGGCCGGTACGGGCGAGGCGGGGTGGTCGGTGATGACGGACGGCGAGTGGTGGCGCAAGAGCGGGCCGTGGAGCGAGCGTTCGGTCGGCGGCCCGGAGGCGGGCCCGGACGCCGGTTCGGGTTCAGGCTCGGGTGCCGGCTCGGGTGCCGGCTCGGCTGAGGCCGCGTCCGGCGGGGCTCCGGAGGCTCCGTCCGCCCCCGTTCCCGCTCCGGACTTCGACCCCGACAGCGTGTACGACCCGCCGGCGCCGAGCGCGGGCGGCATCCCGTCCGTGCCGCTGCACCTGCCGGAGACCGTCGCCGAGGACCGGCCGGACGCGATCCCGCCGCCGATGGTGTCGAGCACCGGCCCGTGGACGATGACGCTCTTCGACTTCTCGGACGGGCCGCGGCCCGCGCCGAAGCCGATCCCCGGGCAGCGCACCGCCGAGGAGGCCGCCGAGCAGGCGGCGGAGACGGCGGAGACGGCGGCGGCGCCCGCCGCGGACCTGACGAAGAAGCCGCGCAGGGGCTGGCTCAGGCCGGCCCCCGCCGCCCCTCCCGCGCCGCCCGAGGCCCCGGCCGGGAAGGCCGGGGGCAAGGCCAAGGCGAGAGGGAAGGGGAAGGCCAAGGGCAAGGAGGCGGAGCAGGACGCGCCCGCCCGCAAGCCCTCCCCGCTGATCCTGCTCTCCTGCGCCCTGCTGGTTGGCGGGGCGGTCTCCGGCTTCCTCCCGGCCATGCTGGCCGGCTGGGGCCTCGGCTACCTGTCCCGCCAGATCTCCGACCTGATGCGGAAGTTCGTGATCCTCGGCATCCCGCTGGTCACGATGAGCGTGTCCACCTTCTACTCCATGCAGCAGGCCAAGCAGGCCGGGGGCCAGGGTGGCGGCCTCCAGTCGGGCTCGCCGCTGGGCGCGATCAGCTGGTCGTCGGCCCCGAACGTGCTGCGGCTGTCCGCCGTGCTGTCGGCGGTGGTCCTGCTGCTGCTCGCCCTGCGCCGCCGCCCGCCGCAGCAGCAGGGCTGAGCAGCCGGGGCCGGGCCGGCGGTCCGTCCGCCGCGCCGGTCGGGTCGGACGACGGGACGCCCGGGTCAGCCGGCCTGCCGGGCGGCCGTGGCGAGGATGCCGGCGGTGACGGCCGCCGGGTCGTCGGTGGGCAGTGCGTGGCCGGCGCCGGGGACGATCTCGACCAGGGCGGTGGGCACCAGCCGGTGCAGGCGGTCGGCGACGGCCCGGGTGTCGTGCAGGGCGCTGCGTTCGCCGAGGAGGAAGAGGGCGGGGGCGGTGAGCCGGCCGAGTTCCTGGTCGGTGAGGGTGGCGGCCGGGGGCAGTCGGCGGCGGAAGCCCATCGAGGCGCGGACCAGTGCCATCAGTTCGGTCTCCAGGACGGCGCTGTTGCCGACCAGCCGGGCCAGCCGGGGGCGCAGCGGGCGCGGGGCCGTCGCGGCGAGGCCGCCGAGGATGAGCCAGGTGTAGAAGCGGCGGTCCAGGTCGGCGAGGCCCGCCGTTTCGACCAGGGTGAGGGCGGCGGTCCGTCCGGGGTGGTGGATCTGGTGGTTGAGGGCGATCCAGCCGCCGTAGGAGCAGCCGACCAGGTGGGCGGAGGGCAGGTCGAGGGCGGTGAGCAGTTCCTCCAGCCAGGCGGCGGCGTCGCGGCCGTCGGTGACGGGGGCGCTCTGCACGCTGGCGCCCGGTTCGCCGACGGTGTCCACGGCGATCACGGGGTGCTGTGCGGCGAGGGCGTCGAGGTGGGCGTGCCACATCAGCGCGTTGCCGCCGGAGCCGGGCAGCAGCACGATCGGCCGGCCCTCGGTGCGGCCGGTGCGGTACACGCGGGTGGTGCCGTAGCCGGTGGGGACGTCGAGCGGCGTCCAGGGCCCCGGCCGGAGTTCGGTCAGCGCGCGCTCGTAGGCGGCGTGGAAGCGGGCTTCGGCCTTGCCGTTCTTGAACTCGCCGATTCGCATGGTACATGTGTATCACATGCATGATACGGGTGTACCAAGTGAAGTGGGACGAACGGACGGAGGCCGGAATGACCGTGAAGGTCGACCACGAGGAACGCCGCCGGCAGATCGCCGAGGCCCTGCTGCGGATCGCCGACACCCAGGGCCTGCAGTCCGCCAGCATGCGGGCCGTCGCCACGGAGGCCGGGGTCTCGCTGCGGCTCGTCCAGTACTACTTCACGACCAAGGAGGGCCTGCTGCTGGACGCCCTGGCCAGGCTCGGAACCCAGCTCCAGGCCCGGATGGAACGGTGGATCGGCCAGGCCCGCGCCCCCCGGGAGGTGGTGACGGCGATCCTGTCCTGCATCCTGCCGACGGACGCCGAGAGCCGCCGGATCACCAGGACGTACGCGGCGTACTACGCGCTGGTGCTCGGCGACCCCGAGGTGCTGGCGAAGCAGGCCGCGCAGCCGCCGGTCGTACTGGAGGGCTTCCTCGCCAAGCAGCTCCGCGCGGCGCGGCAGGCCGGGGAGATCGGGGCGGAGCGGGACGTCGAGGCGGTCGCGGCCGGGCTGCTGGCGATGGTCAACGGGCTCGGCTCCAGCGTGCTGGGCGGCCAGCGCACCGGCGAGCAGGCGCTCGCGGTCCTCGCGTACCACCTGGACGAGCTGTTCGGCCGGCCGGGAGCGGGCTGACGGCCCGTGCCGCCGGTCGCCGCGACGGCCCGGGCCGACGGCGGTCACGGCAGGTCGGCTCACCTCGCGGCAAGGGGGCTAACACCCGTACGGGACGGGTGCTTTCCCCGTTCCGCGGGCAGGCCTGCCACCACCAGACTCCGGGGTATGCCCGCGCAGCCAGTGATGACGACCGAAGCGCCCGAAGCCCCCTCCTCCCGGTCCGGGGGCGGCGGCAGCGACTTCGCCCAGTTGACCCGCCGGATAGCCGCCGAGGGCCTGCTCGACCGGCGCCCCGGCTACTACGCCGTCCGCATGGGCCTGGTGCTCGCCGCCTTCCTCGGCGGCTGGTACGCCCTGTTCGCGCTGGGCGACACCTGGTGGCAGCTCGGCCTGGCGGCGGCGATGTCCGTCGTCTTCGCCCAGATCGGCCTGCTCTCCCACGATCTGGCGCACCGTCAGGTCTTCGACCGGCGGGTGCCGAGTGAGATCGGCGGCCGGATCGCGGCCAACCTGCTGATGGGCATGAGCTACGGCTGGTGGATGAACAAGCACACCCGCCACCACGCCAACCCGAACCACGAGGAGCGGGACCCGGACGTCGCCCCCGAACTCCTGGTGTGGTCCCAGCGGCAGGCCCGGCAGGCGAGCGGCGTCGCCCGGTTCATCGGCCGCCGGCAGGCGTACCTGTTCGTCCCGCTGCTCCTGCTGGAGGGCCTCAACCTCAGCTTCAACAGCTTCCGCGCGCTGCGCGGCCCCGTGGTGAAGCGCCCGGTGCTGGAGGGCGTGCTGCTGGTGGTCCACTTCCTCGCCTACTTCGGCCTGGTGTTCGCCGCGCTCCCGGCCGGCAAGGCGGTCGCCTTCATCGCCGTGCACCAGGCGCTGTTCGGCGTCTACCTGGGCAGCGTCTTCGCCCCGAACCACAAGGGCATGCTGATGGTGACCCCGGAGATGAGGCTCGACTTCCTGCGCCGCCAGGTGCTCACCTCGCGCAACGTCCGCGGCGGGCCGGTCGTCGACGCGGTGATGGGCGGCCTCAACTACCAGGTGGAGCACCACCTGTTCCCCAGCATGCCGACCCCGGCGCTCGGGCGGGCCGCCCGGATCACCCGGGAGTTCTGCGCCGAGAAGGGCGTCCCGTACTGCGAGACGGGCCTGTTCCGCTCCTACCGGGAGATCTTCGCCCACCTGCACCGGACGGGCGAGCCGATCCGCTCCGGCGGGTGAGCGTCCCGTCCGGCGGGTGACCGTCACATCCGGGCGTCGGGATCCGTCGGTGGGGCAGTAGGGAACCACCGACGGTACGGAGGAACAGCACGATGCTGACGAACACCATGTACGTGACGGTCTACGTGACCGACCAGGACCGCGCCCTGGGGTTCTACGTGGACGGGCTCGGCCTGGAGAAGCGCGTCGACCACCCGGGCCCGGACGGGCGGTTCCTCACCGTGGCCGTCCCGGGCAGCGCGCTGGAGATCGTCCTGTGGCCGCACCCGGCCTCGGCCGGGCTGCCGGCCGGACCGCGCTCCGGGGCAGGTGTGCCGGGGCCGGTCTTCCTCGAATCCGACGACCTGCGGGCGGACTTCGAGGTGCTGCGCGGGCGCGGCGTGACCTTCGACCAGCAGGAGCCGGAGGACTACGGCTTCGGCATCAGGATCGAGGCGGTCGACCCGGACGACAACCGGATCGCGCTGCGCCAGCGCGCCGCC
>NZ_JBHVET010000070.1:0-18806 GCF_042802135.1 Kitasatospora sp. NPDC057512 | reverse complement strand
TCGTCACGGTGGTGGCGGGGCCCTCCGGCGTTTCCCGGGGTGGGTTTTCCGGGGTGGGGTTCCCGGCCGGGGTCCGGGCCGAGTGCCTCGGTCGGGGCCGGGCCGGGTGCTTCGGTCGGGGCCGGGCCGGGTGCTTCGGTCGGGGCCGGGCCGGGTGTCAGCGGTGGTCGACGGTGGGGCCCGGGGGGAGGGAGAGCATCTGGCGGTGGCGGCCGCCGCTGGACGGCGCGGGGGCGAGACCGGTGGCCGTACCCATCACCGGGGAGGGCGCGGGCGGCGCCGGCGGTGCGGGCGCGGGCACCGGCATCGGAGCCGCGCCCAGATAGCCGGCCGCGACCCAGCCCTGACCATCGGTGAACTGGGCGGCGGGGACGGCGGGTTGGTCCTGGGCGGGGGCCGGGGCGGCGGGGCCGAGGCCGTCGCGGGTGGGGACGGTGGACTCGGGGTGGTGGCCGACCGGGTGGCCGTGGTGGTGGCTGGTGCTGTGGCTTGCGGCGTGGGTGCCGGGGTGGGCGCTGCTGGTGTGACGGCCGGTGTGGCCCCCGATCTGGCCTCCGGTGTGGCCTCCGGAGTGGCCTCCGATTTGGCCCCCGCCGGGGTGGCTGCCGGTGTGGGAGTTGGCGTGGGGGGTGGCGTGGGTGCCGGTGTGACCGCCGGGGTGGCCGTGCTGCTGGCCGCCGGTGGGGCCGGAGCCGTGGTGCTGGGAGCCCGGCATGAACTGGGGGAGGCCCGGCACCTGGCCCGGGAGGGTGTGGAAGGTCTGCTGCTGGGGCGGGTACGGACGCTGCTCGCCGAGCAGCGGGTAGCCGTCGCGGACCGCGAAGCCGGTGAACTTCAGGTCCTCCTCGTTCGAGCGGTCACCGGGCAGGGCGCGGAAGAGGCGCCGGTACTCGGAGTACAGCTCGTCGTAGATCGGCGTCGCGGAGTGCGGGTGCTCGGCGTCGTACGAGGGGCGCATGCCCGGGATCGAGCGCGAGGCGGTGGCGGACCGGCCGGGGGACGCGGAGACGTCGTAGCTGTACACGTAGGGGCCAACGAGCGAGAGGGGCGGGGGATGCGGGCCCTGGGAGCGGGGGTGCGCCTACACGCCGGAGTGCGCAACGGGTGCGCGCGCCGGGCAGGGTGTGGGCACGCCGGGGCGGGTGCGGGCATGCCAGGGCGAGGCGGGGCGCGCAGGGCACAGGCGGGGTGTAGCTGGGTGCTCCGGGGCCTGGCGCGCGGCGGGGTGTCGTGGGCGTGCGCCCGCCGGACGGCGGCCGTGGGGGTGGGAGGCGGCCGTCCGGCGGGTCGGGGCGCGGAGGTGGATCAGGTGCCGGCGAGCGGGAGGGAGGCGGCGACCACCTGGCCCAGCGCCACCGCCCGCTCCAGCGCCTGGCGCAGCAGGTCCTCGCGGGGCTGCCGGCCGACCATGCCGGCCGGCACGGCGTACATCGTCACCTCGGAGAGCTGGCTCGCGGCCATCCGCCAGGCGTCGGTGACCTGGAGCGGCTGGTGCGCCTGCCACCAGCCGGTGCTGCCGCCGGCCGCGGCGGGCTGGAGGATCGCGTGCAGCTTGCCCATCGCGACCAGGACGGACCAGCCGGGCAGCTGGTCCGGGGTCTCGTCCAGGTCGGTGACGGGCTGGAAGCCGGCGTCCTGGAGCAGGTCGAGGAACTCGTCCTCGCCCGAGGTGCTGCCGGGGCGGCCGACCGGTCCGGTCGGCTCGACCACCAGCGAGGCGTGCCCGACCTTGCCGTGCAGGACCAGCCCGCAGGTGATGCCGAGGATGGCGGCCTGGCCGGGGGCGGCCGGCTGGGTCGGGGCCGGTTGGGTCGGGGCCGGGCCGACGGGTGCCGCCGGGGCCGGCGCGGGGGCGCTCGGTACGGCGGCGGGGACGGCGAGGTCCGGGCCGCCGGGCTGGGTCTGGCTGATGCTGCGGACGGCGCCCGCCAGCTGCTCCTCGGAGACCGGGACGACCTGGGAGGGGATGCAGCGGGCGTGCGCGAAGGCGAGGACGGCGGTCTCGTCGCCGACGAACAGCACGGTGCTGGTGGGCTCCACGTGCGTGTCGCCGGGGGTCCGGCAGGAGGTGCACTCGTAGCCGTCGGGGGCGCGGTCGCCACCTAGCAGGCGGTCGGCTTCGTCGTCGCCGATCTCGGACCGGACCTCGTCGCTGACGTCGAGCATGCGCGGCACAGGGTCTCCTCGGATGGGTGTGGATGGGGTGCTGGGGCGGACACGGAGAGGTCGCCATGCCCAACGGGCCCTTGTGTCAGGCGTCACGGGTGCCCCCGGAGGCTGACGTGAATTGCCCCGGATCCGACCGCACGGCGTGTTCTCGTGGTCGCAATCTGTCGATGTCGATGCCGGGACTGCCGGAATCAAACAGTGAGGTGAGTCACGGAGCCCGGATGTTTGATCTAGGAATCGACGGTTAAAGCGGACATTTCGGTCATGATTGCATGGTCGTTACCGCCGGTAACCCTTGGCTGAGCTGGGCAGACCGTCGAAGTTTTGGATTCCCCGTCGACCGGCTCGTAGCTTCTTGGTCGGCGCAACGAGCGCCACCCGGGTTCACCCCCGACGCACAGCCCCCCGGTCCGCCGGGCGCGGCAGGTGCCCGCCGACGCGATCGCTCGAACACGTCGTCGGCGAGCGGCTGGGTGGCCGGGGCGGCAAGCGGCACGTCCGACACGTGCCCGGCCGCCCGACGGACGCAGCGAGTGATCACGGCCCTTCCCGGGGTCTGGTTCCGCATGCCCGCCCGGGGCTGTCGAGAGGAACCTCATGACCTTCCGTAACGAGACCGCCGCTGCCACCACCTCCACCGCCACCAAGCGCAACCGCGTTCGGATGGCTGTCGTGGCGGGCGCCGCTGTCGCGGCCCTGCCGGTGGCCGGCCTCGTCACGGCCACCTCGGCCTCCGCCGCCTCCGTCTCCACCTGGGACGCCGTCGCCCAGTGCGAGAGCGGCGGCAACTGGGCCATCAACACCGGCAACGGTTTCTACGGCGGTCTGCAGTTCACCTCCAGCACCTGGGCCGCGTTCGGTGGCACCGCCTACGCGTCGCAGGCCAACCAGGCCACCAAGGCGCAGCAGATCGCCGTCGCGGAGAAGGTCCTCGCCTCGCAGGGCCCGGGCGCCTGGCCCGTCTGCTCCGTCAAGGCCGGCCTGACCAAGGGCGGCGCCCCGGCCGCCGTCGACACCTCGGCGGGCTCGACCGCCGCCAAGCCGGCGCAGGCCCCGAAGGCCGCCGCCAAGCCGGCCGAGGCCCCGAAGGCCGCGCCCAAGGCCCAGGCCGCGCCGAAGGCTCAGACCGCGCCGAAGAACGACGCCGCCGCGCCGAAGGCTGCCGCCCCGAAGGCCGACGCTCAGAAGTCCGCGCCGAAGGCCGACCAGGGTGCCAAGTCCTGGAACCGCTCGAACGACGCCAAGCCGGCCGCCAAGGGCGACTACACCGTCAAGGCCGGTGACACCCTGAGCTCCATCGCCGCCGCGCAGGGCCTGGACTGGCACGACCTGTACCAGAACAACGCCAAGGTCATCGGTGGCAACCCGGACCTGATCTTCCCGGGCCAGACCCTCAGCATCTGAGGTCTCCCCAGCTGAGGCCTCCTCGGGCACGCGAGGCCCCGTGCGCAGCCGGTGTCGGCTGCCCGGGGCTCCTCGTGCCGGTGCCCGGTCGGGTGCCGATGTGCCGATCCGTCGGCGCGCTGATCCGTCGGCGCGCCGGCCTGTCTGCGCGCTGACCTGTCGGTGCGTCGGCTGTCGGTGTGTCGACGTACCGATGTGCGTACCGATGTGCACGGCTTTCACGGCCGCTTCTCCGCCGCGCGGGTTCCTCCGCCGGTCGGGGGAGCGGCCGTCGGCGTTCCCGCGGTCGGGGTCGGGGTCGGGGTCGGGGTCGGGGGTTGCGCGGGGGCGCGCCCGCCGTCGGCGGTCGGGCTGGGCCGGGTGCGGCTGGGCCCGGGTGGGTGCGGTGCGGGAGGATGGTGGGGTGATCCAGGGCGAGCTGTTCGGCGAACCGGGCGGGTCCCCGGGCGCGCGCGAGCGCTCCGAGCCGGCCCCCGGCGCCGTCCTGCTGCCCGGCTGGCTGGACCTCGACGCGCAGCGCCGCCTGGTCGCCGCCTGCCGGGAGTGGGCCCGCCCGCCGGCCGGTCTGCACGCCGTGCGGATGCCCACCGGCGGGATGATGTCCGTCCGGATGGTGAGTCTCGGCCTGCACTGGTACCCGTACGGGTACCGGGAGGTCGCCGAGGACGGAGCGCCCGTCAAGCCGTTCCCGCGGCTGCTCGGGGACCTGGCGCGCAGGGCCGTCGCGGAGGCGTACGGGGCCGCGCTGGGGGAGGTCGCGGGTGCGGCGTCGTACGCGCCGGACATCGCGATCGTCAACCACTACGCGCACGGCGCGAAGATGGGCCTCCACCAGGACCGCGACGAGCGGGCGGACGCGCCGGTGGTCTCGCTCTCGCTGGGCGACGGCTGCGTCTTCCGGCTCGGGAACACCGAGACCAGGACCCGGCCGTGGACGGACCTGGAGCTGCGCAGCGGCGACCTGCTGGTGTTCGGCGGCCCGGCCCGGTTCGCGTACCACGGGGTGGTGCGGACGTTCCCGGGGACGGCCGATCCGGCGCTGGGGCTGCTCGGGCGGCTCAACATCACGGTGCGGGAGTCGGGGCTGGGGGTGTAGCCGGGCGGCGTGCGGCCGGTGGGGGCCTCGTGGCCGACCGGGCCGTCCCGTCCGTCACCTGTTCATTGACTCGCCTACTCGTTCGAGTGAACTGGGCGTTCCGGACCGCTGCGCGGGAATGACCCGGGTCGCCAAAGGATTCGATTGAGCTGGAGAATTGTTCGGAGTCCGGAGAGGAAGCGTGCCCATGGGTACCCCCGTCGACGACCTTGTCGATCTGCTCGACCTTGAGCAGATCGAACTCAACATCTTTCGTGGGCGCAGCCCCGAGGAGGCGCTGCAGCGGACGTTCGGCGGCCAGGTCGCCGGGCAGGCGCTGGTGGCGGCGGGGCGCACGGTGGACGACGAGCGCCCGGTCCACTCGCTGCACGCCTACTTCCTGCGCCCCGGGGTCCCCGGCCTGCCGATCGTCTACCAGGTCGACCGGATCCGCGACGGCCGGTCCTTCACCACCCGCCGGGTGCTCGGCATCCAGGGCGGCCGGTCGATCTTCGCCCTCACCGCCGACTTCCACAGACCCGAGGAGGCCGGCATCGAGCACCAGTACCCGATGCCGCCCGTCGCCGCCCCCGAGGAGCTGCCCAGCGCCCTGGACGAGGTCGGCTCCCGGCTCGGCGAGCTTCCCCCGTTCATCAGCCGCCGCCAGCCCTTCGACATCCGCTACGTCGACCGGCTGCGCTGGACGAAGGAGGAGCTTGAGGGCGTCGAGGCGCGCAGCGGCGTCTGGCTGCGCACCAACGGCCCGCTGCCGGACGACCCGCTGATCCACGTCTGCGCCCTCACCTACGCCAGCGACATGACGCTGCTGGACGCCGTCCGCGCCCCGGTCGAGCCGCTGTGGGGCGAGCGGAGCTTCGACATGGCCTCACTCGACCACGCGATGTGGTTCCACCAGCCGTTCCGGACGGACGACTGGCTGCTGTACCAGCAGGAGTCCCCGATCGCGCACGGCGCGCGCGGCCTGGCCCGCGGGCAGATCTTCGACCGGCACGGCCGACTGGTGGTGTCCGTGGTGCAGGAGGGGCTGTTCCGTCCGCTGAAGCGCCGCGAGGGGTAGGTGTGTGGCCGGAGTGGTGCATCGTGTGGTGCCCCGTGTCGGCGCGTTGCCGCCGTGTTGCGGTTTCGGCGACATCGGGTCGACGGGAATGATCCGTCCGCGCGGACGGTGTTGTGGATGACCGAGGACGGGCGGCCCGAACGGCGGGCCGCCCACGGACCGACCGGGAGGGTGGACCGATGACCGAGACGGCCGCGGAGGACTGGAAGCACTGGAGCGACGGCCGGGCGGCGTCGGTGAGCGCGCAGCACGGCCAGCTCGCACTCACCGGCACGCACTGGCTGGAGCCCGAGCCCGCCGAGATCCCCGGCCTGCCCGGGCACTGGTGGGCCGACGCCGAGGGCGTCCGGGTCCGGGCGGCGGCGTCCGACGGCATCACGGTCGACGGCGCCGACGCACCGGTGGACGGCGAGGCGCTGCTGCGCCCGGACAGCGACCCGGCCGCCGACACCGCCGTCCTGGGAGACCTGCTGCTCGTCCCGATCGAGCGCGAGGGCGAGCTGGCCCTGCGGGTCTTCGACCCGGCCGCACCCCGCCGGACGGCGTTCGCGGGCATCTCCGCCTTCCCGTACGCGCCCGAGTGGGCCGTGCCCGCCGTCTTCACCCCGTTCGAGGACGGCGACGCCCGGTCGGTCGTCGTCCCGAACGCCGACGGCCGGGAGCGCCCGCTGGCCGTCTCCGGGCAGATCGCCTTCACGGTGGCGGGCGAGCACCGCACCCTGACCGTCAGCCGGTCGGGCGAGCGGCTCAGCGGCGTGATCGCGGACACGACCAGCGGCATCGACACCTACCGCTTCCGCTTCATCACCCTGCCCGCGCCCGACGCCGAGGGCCGCACCGTCCTCGACCTCAACCGGGCCTACCTGCCGCCGTGCGCCTTCTCGGACCACTTCATCTGCCCGTTCCCGCCGCCGGGCAACCGGCTGGACTTCGCGGTGGAGGCGGGGGAGAGGCAGGTGCTGAGCCGGTAGCGGGGGCGTCGCGGTTGGGGTCGGGGCGTCGAGGGCGGGGCCGGATCCGGGCCCGGGTGCGGGACCGGGCCTTGCCGGGGCGGCCCCGGTGCGGGGCTGCCCGGGGGCGGGGCGGAGCATGAGGGACTATGTCGAAGAATCAACATTCCACGCCGTCCCCCGCGCCCGGCCCGTCCCCCGCGTCCTCCGCCGCCGATCCCGAACCCGGACCGGAACCCGGACCGGGGGAGGGACCGGGACCGGGGGAGGGACCGGGACCGGAGGCGGCCGCCGGCTCACTCTGGTACCGGCGGGCCTTCGCCGACCTCAGCCCGCTGCGCGACCACCCCGACTACCGCCGGGTCTGGGCCGGACAGGCCGTCTCCTCCATAGGCCAGCAGATGACGGCCGTCGCCGTCTCCGTCCAGGTCTACGACCTGACCGGCTCCGCCTTCGCGACCGGCCTGGTCGGCATCTTCTCCCTCGTCCCACTGGTTGCCTTCGGCCTCTACGGCGGCGCGATCGCCGACACCGTCGACCGGCGCCGGCTGGGCCTGCTTGGCTCGGCCGGTCTGGCGGTCGTCTCCGCCGCCCTGGCCGCGCAGGCGTTGGCCGGCCTCGGCCTGGTCGCCGTCCTGTACGCCGCCGTCGCCGTCCAGGCGGGCTTCTTCGCGATCAGCTCGCCCGCCCGCTCCGCGATGATCCCCCGACTGGTGCCCAGCCACCAGCTCCCGGCGGCGAACGCCCTGAACACCGTCAGCATGAACCTCGGCCTCACCGTCGGCCCGATGCTCGGCGGCGTCCTCATCGGCGCCTACGGAGTCCAGGCCGCCTACCTGGTCGACACCGTCGCCTTCACCGGCACCCTCTACGCGATGTGGCGCCTGCCCGCCATGCGGCCGCTCGGCGAGCGCAAGGGCCGCGCCTCCGTCCTCGACGGCCTCCGCTTCCTGCGCGAGCAGCCCAACCTGCGCACCAGCTTCCTCGCCGACCTGGCCGCGATGGTCTTCGGCATGCCGCGCGCCCTGTTCCCGGCCATCGCGGTCACCTTCTACGGCGGCGACGCCGGCACCGTCGGCCTGCTGGTCTCCGCCCCGGCCGTCGGCGCCCTGATCGGCGCGCTCTTCTCCGGCTGGGTCGGCCGGGTGCACCGCCAGGGCGTCGCCGTCCTCGTCGCCGTCGCCGCCTGGGGCCTGGCCATCGCGGCCTTCGGCGCCCTCCACAACCTCTGGCTCGGCCTCCTGCTGCTCGCGGTCGCGGGCTGCGCCGACACCGTCAGCATGATCTTCCGCAACACGATGATGCAGGTCGCGGCCCCGGACGAGATGCGAGGCCGCCTCCAGGGGATCTTCATCGTGGTCGTCGCCGGCGGCCCCCGCCTCGGCGACTTCGAGTCCGGCACCGTCGCCGCCCTCACCAACCCGGCCACCTCCGTGATCACCGGCGGCCTCGCCTGCGTCGCCGCCGTCCTCCTCCTCGCCGCCCGCCGCCCCTCCTTCCTCACCTACGACGCCCGCCACCCCACCCCCTGACCCACCCCGCCCCCAAACCTGGCAGCGAGCACCCCCCGACGTGCTGTATTGTTTTCCACGTCGCCGGGACAACCGGAGACAAGGTCGAGAAGCCCACAGCAGAGCCCCCCAGGCCCCGCTGCAGGCACCGAGACCACGGGACGTGGCGCAGCTTGGTAGCGCACTTGACTGGGGGTCAAGGGGTCGCAGGTTCAAATCCTGTCGTCCCGACCAGCATTTATGCAGGTCAGAAGCCACTTCTATCAAAACGATAGGAGTGGCTTTTCTCTTTGGTGGTCGCAATGTGGTCGTGAACGCTCGTTCACGCCGCCTCGCTGGGCGCGTTTCCGCAGGCCTGGTCCCTCCGGCCTGGTCGTGACGGGGCATCTGTTCATTCATCGGGGAATCCGCGTGCCGTCGATCGAGGCCTGGTCGACTCTTCGGCACGGCAATGGGCCCGGATTCGCGGGAAATAGGCATGCCGACAGAACCTGCGGCGTCATCTGCTCCGACGGGCCGCACGTTTATCGGGTGTCAGCTATGAGCCGGGAATCCCGGTTGCTTGTCGGCCCTGGTGGCCGGAGCGGCCAGGAGCGCCGAATCAACTCGCAGAGCACGTAGGTGCGGTAGCGGGCGTAGGTGGTGGGCTTGAGCGTCTCGTGCGGGTCGGCGTCGAAGCCCAGCTTCCGGCCTTCGAGGAAGCGCCGCAGCGCGCTCTCGGCGGCGAAGTCGTCCTCGAACCCGCCGCGCCGCACGGTGCGCCGGCGGCCCGTGAGGGAGGGGATGTCGACGGCGAACGTCCACGTACCGTGCCCCTCCTCGGCCAGGCGCGGACACGCTGCTCCGAGCTGGCGCCGGTCGGCGTCCCGGCATCCGCAACGGCGGTAGACCCGTCCTGGCCGTCCTGACTGACGGTCGGCGGCGGAGGCGGCGGCACCGGAGCCCTTGCCAGCGCGGGCGGACGCCGCCCCGAACACAAGGGTGCCTCACCGACGAGACCCGCTGAGCCGGCGCTGAAGAGCGCTGAATCATGGTCAGCGCTCCTCAGTCAGCGGCGGCCTGCCCAGGCCGCGAGGCTGCCTCCAACTCGCTCCGGACACGCCACTGCCGGTCCTCCGGAAAAATACCCAGCCCCAGCCACATCCCCTGCTACACGTCCTCGTGGGGCACCAGCCACACCGGCACCTGCCTCAGCAGCCCGCGCAGGCACATATCGGACGTCCCGCCGCTGCCCGGCGAGAAGTGGTCGTGGAACGCGATGATCAGCCGCGGACGCTCCTGGAGGAGCATCCGAGTGTTCCGTTCCGGTCCCGCCATGCGCCACCCCCGGGGCCGGGCCCGGCGCTCGGCCGCCCAGTCGACTACTGCCCCGGTGTCGCGTGCGGCAGGCGGCGCACTGCGGGGACCACTAGCGGCAGCAGGGCGATCACGACGAACAGCAGGCCCGACACCGTGGTGACCGCGTACGGGCCGAAGCTCTGGCTGAGCGGTCCCACCGCCAGCAGGGCGACCGGGATGGCCAGGTAGGAGAAGAGGTCGTCGTAGGCGGCGACGCGGGACAGCACCCCCGGCGGGATGTGCTCTTGGAGGGAGGTGTCCCAGGCGATCGCCGAGACCGAGGAGCCGACACCGGCGACGAACGACGCGGCGATCAGCCACGGCATAGGCAGCCGGGCGCCCAAGGCAAGCAACGGGAGGGCGTTCAGCGTGACTGCGAGCTGCCCCCATAGCAGGAAGCGCCGGATGGTCAACCGGTAGAGCAGGCTGCTGCTCAGCAGCATGCCGACACCGCGCACGCTGAGCACTAGGCCCCACGTCACGGGGGAGAACACGTCGGCGGTCAGCTGAGGTCCCAGGATCTGCCAACTGCCCGTGTTGACCAGGTTTACGGCGCAGAACGCCAGGGTGACCGGCCAGACCCAGGACGTGCGCCGGAACGAGTCCCAGCCCTCTCGCAGGTCGCGGGCGAAGTGCCGGCGTCCCTTGGAGGCGATGCGGCCCGGGGAGGCGGGCAGGCGCGCCAGGAACGCGGCGGCGAGCAGGTAGCTGAGCGCGTCGAGGGCGATCGCCGCGCCGCCGCCCGCGGCGACGACCAGCACGCCCGAGATCGTGGGGCCGAACACCTTGGTGCCGTTCTTGACCATGCCGAGCAGGGCGTTCGCCCGCTGGAGCCCGTCCCTGGCCACCAGTTCGGGCAGCAGGCCGCGCAGGGCGGGGGAGGTGAACGCCCCCAGCACCCCGTTGAGGAAGCCCAGGGCCGCGATGGGCCACGGCGAGTAGTGGCCGGTCAGGAGCAGTGCGGCGATAGCGCCCTGGGTCAGCGCGGAGCCCAGGTTGGCGGACACGAGGACCAGGCGTCGGGGCAGCCGGTCGGCGACCACGCCGCCGATCAGCATGAAGCCGAGCATCGGCAGCATGCGGGCGGCCAGCACGAGACCCAGGTCTCCCGCTTGCGCCGATGCGTCGAGGACGGCGAAGGCCAGTGCCACCGGCGCCATGGAACTGCCCAGCAGGGACACGCTCTCTCCTGCGAAGTACCAGCGGAAGCTGGGCTGTCGCAGCGGAGAGGCGGAGGGCGGGGCGGCCGGGGCGGAGGAAGGAGAGGTTGCTGTGGACACCGGCCCGAGTATGCGGACGAACGGTCGGTGGCACTATCGTTTCGCTGGCTGCCGAAAGTTCGTGGGGGTGGACGTCTCCCCGAGCCGAGGAGGAAGGAACACGCCGGATGGTGCTGCTGCGCCTGGATTCCCACGCCCTGTCACGCTCCCGCTTCGCACTTTCGCCGCTCGCGGAGACGCTGGGCGCCGCCATCGCCCTCTCCCGGCCATGCACCGACACGTGGCTCGCGCCCTGGCACGCCCGCCACCACGCCGCCTTCCGGGCCCGGCTCGACGCCGACCCGTTCGCCAGGGGTATGGTCGCGCTGATCAGCTCGACGAAGTACCTGCCCGACCACGTCTCGTTCCCCCCGCCCGGCGGCATGCGCACCCGGCTCCACGAAGAGCTCGCGCAGATGGCGCGGGTGCCGGACGAGGCCGTCGGCGCGAGTCTGCAGCTGGCGGTGGAGGCGAGCTGGGAGCGGCACGATCTCGGCGCGTGGCTCACCGGCCACGACTGGGCCGGCCGCACCGCCGAGCTGTTCCGGCACATCTGGGACACGTACCTCGCCGCGGACTGGCCGCGCCGCCGCGCCCTGCTCGAACGCGACGTCACCTACCGTGCGGGTCTGCTGGCTGCCTACGGGTGGCCGCGCGCCGTGGAGCGGATGAACCGGCACAGCGTCTGGGTCGGCGCGGACGCGATCCGTTTCAGCAACCGGCCCGGTCACGACCGTGTGGTCGGCCCCGAGGGCATGCTGTTCGTGCCGTGCACCCGCGCCGGAAGGGGCACCTGGCTGTGCGAGGCGCCCGGACTGCCGTACGCGCTGGTGTACCCCGCCCGGGGCACCGGCGACCTGCAGTCGGCCGGGGCCGGCCCCCGCAACCAGGCCCTGGCCCGGCTCATCGGCACGGGCCGCACCGCGATCCTGCGCGCGCTGGAGAGCCCGGCCACGAGCAGCGAACTCGCCGCCGAACTCGACCTGTCGCTCGGCACGGTCGGCGGCCACCTCGCGGTCCTGCGCGAGGCGGAACTCGTGGTCGGCGAGCGCACGGGCCGACGCGTGGTCTACCGTCGCACCGAGGCGGGCGAGGTGCTCGCCACCGGAAGAACCACGATGGCCGGGGGTGGTACGGCCACGAGGTAGGGCGCGTCCTGCTGCCCGGTCACCCGGTGAGACCGGGCCGCATCGGCGGGGACCGGTCTCACCCGTGGGTCACCCGCTCCTCACCTGACGCCCCGGCCTCGGCTCCGGAATCCCGACCGCTGACAAGCGGGGTCCAGGGCTGCGGCCCGGGGCCTATGCCCGTAGGCGACGACGGCGAGGTTGGCCGAGCCGTGGTGCGCTCTGCGCGAAGCGGCGCTGCACGAGCGGCGTGGCCACCAGCGCCTGAGGGCGTCGGGAGCCGGCCCCAAGCACGAGTTGGTCTTCACCGACCGTGTCGTACTCACCCTCGTCCACCTGCGCACGAACCTGCCGCATGCCGCACTCGCCGAGCTGTACGACATCGGCCGTTCCACGGTCAGCGAGGCGATCAACGAGGTCAGGCCCCTGCTCGCCCGGCGCGGTTTCGCCGTCCCCGAGCGCCCGGGACTGCGGCTGCGCACTCTGGCCGACGTGTTCGCCTACGCCGAGGCCGAGGGCGTCGAGCTGCGCATTGACGGCATGGAGACCCAGGTGCGCCGCCCCGCAGCGCACAGGCCCGGACGCCGTGCGTTCATCGCCGGCAAGAAGCGGCAGAGCACCATCAAGACCACCACCACCAGCGACCGCGAGGGCCGCACCCTGTGGAACGGCGCCGACCGGCCGGGGCGGATGCACGACCAGACTGCCGTGCGCGCCGAGGGCATCGCCGAGCAACTCCGCCTCCACCGGAACGTGAAGGCCGAGGTCGACGAGGGCTACCGGGGCCTGGCCAACGAGTTCCCTGGTCAGCTCACCGCCCCGCCGAGGAAACTCAAGGACGATGCGCCCGAAGGCGACAGGCGGGCCTGGCGCGAGATGCGCCGCCGCCAGTCCTCCCGCCGCATCGTCGTCGAGCACGCCGATGCCGAGATGCCAGTGGCGGCCCCCGCAGCGCTACACCGAGACACACCGCGCGATCGCGGGACTGGTCTCCGACCGCGCCGCGCGACGGTCCACCCGACCGGTGCACAGCACCGAACTGGTACTCGCTCGACGGACCGCCTGCTGAATCACCCACCAACCGACCCGCCAGGCGAGCACGCCCCAACCTCAATCGCCGACGGAGTCGTAAGGGCGCTTCTCATGGAAGTCCTGGACCCTGTCGACGACCCTGTCCATAGCGATCCGACATTCCTCCTCACTCGATCCGGATACCGTCGCGGCTCCGATTCCGTTGGACGAGGACGTCAGCATTCCCCCCATCACCGCCCCCACCGGAACCTTCAGGGAGACGCTGGTCACGCCGTCTATGCCGAGGATGTCCGCTTCCGTGACGGAGTTGCGCGATCCGGCGACTGAGGGCAGATGGACCCAGCCGTGCACCAGGCCGGGATCGACTTCCTTCCGGACGATGGGGTCGCCGGTGAAAAGCTGAGCGCTCGCGGCCCAGAGGTCGAGCCCCAGAATGCTTTCCCCCACGCGGCTGATCAGGGTCCCACCCGGCCGGCAAGCGAGCTCGCCTGCGATGAACCGCCCTGGCTGCCCGAAGGCTTCGAGATGGAAGACTCCCCGGGCCAGTTCCAGCGCATCGACGGCCCGCTGGGAGAAGTCCATGGCTGCCGCGTAGGTTTCCTCGTGCATTGCCGGTGGAAGGGCGACTGATCGCACGGGAGCGCCGGTCCCGGTGCGGATGGGGGCCGTTAGGTACTTCGAGACCATGAGGTCGGTGATACGCCCCTTCTGCACCAGGCCGTCGAGGTGCCATTCAGGGCCGTCGATCTTCTGTTCCACCAGCGGGCGGCTCAGCTCGTCCGTCGCGCCAGCGCTGTCGCATATCTCGGCGTACGAATTGGCGACGGACACGAACAAAGATCCGCCGCCCAGCGGCGGCTTGATGACCACCGGGGGTTCCAGACCGGCTGCGGAGAGGGACTCCCGTACCTGCTGGACGGACTCCGCGCCGTTCGTCATCACGCACCAGCGCGCGGTCGGAACACCGGCCTGGGACCACCTGGACTTCTGCGTCGCCTTGTCCCGGCAGCCCATCGCCACCAGCGGGTCCACCGCTGTGGCACCCAGCTGGGAACCGAGCACGGCCGCCGACACCACCGCCCGCTCATGGCCGGCGAGCACCACCTCGACCGGCTCGGTCAGGTCCAGACACTCCAGGCCCGACCACAACGATTCCACCCTTTCGTACGAATCCACCGCGCACCTGCGTGTGATTAGCGGACTCAGCTCAAGGGCCTGGCGCTTGTGACGGGGTTCGTACAGCAAGGTGATGCTGTGGCCGCCCGCGGCCAGGCTCCGGATCATGTCCGCCTGCAGAGCGATGAGGACGACGTGCATGTGACCCTCCTTGTTCGACGTTCGACGTCGTGGGGTTGAGAAGTCGTGAGGTTGAGGATCAGCCTTGGTCCGGAATTGAACGGAACAGCTCGTCGAGCTTGCGAAGGTATTCCTCTTCTTCCTGTTCATTGCAGGCGATGACATAGAGGAATGAGCCGGACGACTGCTCTGGAAAAGCCGGTATTGCCATGAAAATCCCCGTTCCGGATGCCGCGCTGTAGGTGAGGCCGGCGTTCGCGAGACCGGTGAGGAACTGTTCGGTGGACCGCACGCTCCAATCCGGCGAATCGGCGTACTGGCGCACCACGATGTCGTTCTCCCGGGTCACCGCCTTCGCCTGGACGTCGAGGAATTCGTGCAGGTGACTGCCGGTCGTCGTGCGGGCGTTCACTTCCGTGAACAGGACGTGCATGTCGTCCGTCATGACGGCGTCCGCGCAGAAATACCCTCGGTATCCCATCGCCCGGTACACATCGGCGAGCCGGGTGGCATCGTCCACGGCCTTCCGGGCCTGCGGCTCGGGTATCTCGGCCAGTCCCAGGGTTTCGCAGGTAATGCGGCCACCGGCGTACGACAACACGCCCACCCCGCGGAGATCGCACGAGGCGTCGCCGATCAGCAGTTCGACGTAGAGGGACTGCCGGACGTTGAGCACCTGCTCGACCACGACCGGGTACCGGCCCTCGGCGGAGGCCCAGAGCCACCTCTCCTCCCAGTACCGGCCGATCGCGTCCGGCCCGGCGTCGAGTCGGTAGTGGTGGCGCGCTCCGATATTCGCCGGTGCCGTACTCCCGGTGTTCAGGACCAGTTCGTTCCCGACTCCCGCCCCTCGGTGGGCCATCTTTACCATCACGTCATGACCGTCGCCGATCAACGCCTCCATGGCGTGAACGGCCTCGTCCTTGCTCCGGCAGACGGCGCCCGGGGCCGTCGCGACGCCCGCCCCGCCGGCGAGCGCTCGGAACGTTGCCTTGCTGTTGGCCAGTTCGCTGCCCCCTTGGGCAAGGAACTCCGAGCCTTCCGGTCGGCTTCCGAGGCCTATCCGTGCCGCGAACTCGCTCACCATGGCCGAAGGGAAGAGACTGACTATCTCCGGGCCTGCTCCGATGCCGACGGCGATGTCCGCGATGAAATTCGGATCCAGAAGTGCGTCAGGGGCGATCAGCCGGTTCCCGTTCCGGCGGCCCGGCGGACAGACCCGGACGGCTACGCGCGTCGGGTCGATGCCCCGCAGTCCGCAAACATGCCGGAGGAAGTCCTCATCTGGATGATCGGACAGAATGACCAGGTCGCCTTCATCGGCGAACCAGAAGACCCGCTGCGACCACGTACGGCCGTCCTTGCGCAGCCACAGTGATTCGTCGATGTCATTGGCAATCAGAATCTTCACTGCAATCCTCCTAATCGCCTGTTGATTTACGACCACGCGTCGTAATAAGCCTTCAAATTCTCGCGGATCCCTTCATCCATCTTCGCGATGAACTCAGGTGGCGGCGTGAAAGCGGGATGCAGCTGCTCGACCGCCTCGGTGTACTCCCGGCGCAGCTGCGCCTCGATGCGCACGGGCCATTCGGGAGTGACCCGCCAGCGCTGCTCGTAGCCGGAAGCCATGGTCTGTTGCACGGTCGATTGGATGATCTGCTCGCGCGCGCCGAACGGCAGGGGACTGCGCACCGGAGCGAAGGCCGTCAGCGAGTCGGACTCCCACGGATCACCCTCAACCTTCGCGGCGATGAACTTGGCGATGAGCGGCGATTGGTGGAGTCCGTCCCGGTACGTTCCGGTGGCCAGCCAGAGGCCCTCGATCCCGACGCCACCGATGAGCGGAAATCCGTCGGCCGGGACCGGCCGGTTGCCCACCTGCACCCCCCGCACTCCAGACTGCGGCAGCTCCGAGGAGAGCTGGTCCACGGCGCATTCCAGCAGGAACTGCAGATCGCGCACCGTCGCGTACTGTCGCGGCGCCTTGGTGAGCACATTGGTACCGCCCACGTACAGCACACCGTCACCCCGCGGCACGCAGTGGATCCCGCAGGCGAAGGCTCGATTGGGGGTGCGCAACACCGAGGTGGGCAACATCCCGTCGCCCACCTCCAGGAGCGCGGAGACCCCGTAGCCGCTCACCAGCGGCGGGATCCGGCGACGGACCTCGTTTACCGCGTCGAGCAGCGCGAGCGACTGCACGCCGGCGGCGACGACGACCTGGTCACCCGTCAGCCGGTCGCCGTTCGCCAGGCGGACCCCGACGACACGCTCACCCCTGAGTTCGAGCCCGGCAGCCGCCGCATCGACGATCCGGCCGCCATAGCGGAGGAAGCCCGCGTTCAGCTTGTCGAGCAGCCGGTGCGCGTCCACCGCGTGTTCGGACGGAATGTAGAGGCCGCGCAGTGACCGCGCCAGCTCCTCGGGTGCAAGCCAGTCGATCTGCTCGGGATCCACGGATTCGTACGGCTCCTCGTACTCCCGGAGCGCCTCCTCGACGGCCCGGAAGTTCCCCGAGTCCACCGCCGCAGTGCCCATGGAGTTCAACAGGACGAACGTCCCATTCGCGACGTAGAGACTTCGCTCGTCCCCGGAGGCCACACCGAGGTCGTAGTCCCACTCCGGCCATTCGGCGCGCGCGCGATGGTCGGTGGCGAGCTTCGCCCGCCCGCTCTCGCTGGCCAGGAGTGACGTGGTCACTTCTCCGAAGCAGCCCAGCATGGCGCCGGCTGCCACGGATGCCGCATACGGCCTGGCGCTTTCCCCTACGAGCGCCACCTGGTGACCGCGTCGCTGCAATTCAAACGCGATCGACGAACCGATGGCGCCGTTACCCACGACGACGACATCAGCCGATACATCCGACATGCGATGCCTTCCTGTTCTAGCCCTATGGGTTGCCGGATGTACTGACTTACTTGCGGAAACTCACGGGAAGCAGGTCCATGCTGCGCACCGTGGCCGTCCTCCGGCGGACGGGAGTTCCCGTCAGGCGTAGCGAGGGCGCTTCCAGGAGGCAGAGAACGATCTCCTTGATCGCCACGTGACCGAAGGTCGCCCCCAGACAGGCGTGGGGTCCCCAGCCGAAGCCCAGATGCCGGTTCGGGGAGCGGTCGAGGACCAGTTCGTCAGGCCGTTCGAACTGGGCCGGATCACGATTGGCGGCCGCGAGCAGCGTGATGACGGGCTGGCCGGCCTCGATCACCTGTCCGCCCAGCACGGTGCGCTCCGCGGCGATGCGGCTGGTGCCCTGCGCTGGCCCGTCGAAACGGATCAGCTCCTCCACTCCCGTGTCCACCACGCCACGGTCCCGGAACCGGTCCAGCGTTCCACGGTGCTGGAGCAGAGTCAGGACGGCGTTGCCGGCCGCCGCGAACACCGTTCCGTAACTCGCGTTGAAGATCGCCGCGATGCTGTTGCCGATGTAGTGCTCGGGAACGGTTGCACCGTCCATCAGCTGCTTGATGGTGGTCATCAGGCCCGGGCGTCCGCTGTTCTCCGCGAACCAGCCGTCGGCCAGCGTGTTCAGCTGTTTCCGCGCCTCGTCGCCGGGCTCGATCACCGTCGCATCGAGCCCCGCGTCCATCCGTCGGGTGATCGCGTCGGCCAGGGCGGCATAGTACTTCAACTCCGGCTCGACCACGCCGAACAGTTCTGCCGTCAGATTCAGCGCCACCGGGGCCGCAACCTCGTGGATCCAGTCGAACTCGTCCAGATCGGACAGGTCCTGGAAGAGACCGAGGATCTTGTCGTGGGTCCGGTGAGCCGCGGCGTCCAGGTCCTGCGCCCGGAAGGCGTTCATGAGGAGGCTGCGCAATGGCGCGTGCTGCGGAGGGTCCAGGGACTGGAGGTTCTGCGCGAATTCCGGGACGTCGATGTTTACCCGGCGCCGGTCGCGGGCGAAGGTCTGGTGGTTGCGCAGCACCTCGCGGCAGTCGTCGTAGCGGGTCGCCACCCAGGACTGCATGCGCTCGTTCCAGAAGACCGGCGTCTGCTCGCGCAATTCCGCGTACAACGGGTACGGATCGGTCAGCACCGCAGGGTCGAGAGGATCGTATACGATTGTTTCAGCCACTTTTCGGGCTCCTTGAATTATCGTGGATCATCGGTCAGTTCGAGTGCTCGGCGGTGCCCGTCACGTCGAACTCAAAATGGAGCCCGTCCCGTACGGACAGCCATTCGCGCCGCTCCGGGCTGAAGAAGACTTCCTGGCAGTGCACCTGGGCCGAAGCGACCGCGCCGTCTCGGCGGTGGTACCCGGGAAGATTGCCCCAGTAGCAGAGACGGCTCCCGGGAGCCTTCAACCCGCGCACGGCTCGCGGCGGCGGACTCTTCTTCGCGCCGGAATTCAGGCGGGTGAAAACCGCCTCAGGTACTCGACGTGCCGCTGCCGGAAATCGGGGTTCCAGTAGGACTCGCCGTAGCGGTCCTCACGAGCCGCAGATCACGGCCATCAACCCGCATCCCCACCAGCCGGTCCCTGATCGCCGAATCGGAGAGAACTGCTCGACACGTTCATCGCACCCTTTCGGACGATGGGGTGTTGGGTCCGGCGGTGCCGGAC
>NZ_JBHVET010000069.1:0-18970 GCF_042802135.1 Kitasatospora sp. NPDC057512 | reverse complement strand
GTCCTGGGCCTCGCCCTCCTCGATGACCGCCTCGGCCACCGCCGCCATCGTCATCCGACGGTCCATCGACGTCTTCTGGATCCACCGGAAGGCCGCCGGCTCGTTCAGCCCGAACTTGGTCTGCAGCACGCCCTTCGCCCGGTCCACCAGCTTCCGGGTCTCCAACCGCTGGCTGAGATCCCCGATCTCCTTCTCCAGCGCCCGCATCTCGGCGTACCGGGACACCGCCATCTCGATCGCCGGCACCAGGTCCGACTTCGAGAACGGCTTGACGATGTACGCCATCGCCCCCGCGTCCCGCGCCCGGTCCACCAGCTCCCGCTGCGAGAACGCGGTCAGCATCAGCACCGGCGCCAGGTGCTTGTCGTGGATCCGCTCGGCCGCGGACAGCCCGTCCAGCACCGGCATCTTCACGTCGAAGATCGCCAGATCCGGCTTCAGCTCCTCCACGAGGCGCACCGCCGTCTCCCCGTCGCCGGCCTCACCGACGACGGTGTACCCCTCCTCCTCCAGCATCTCCTTCAGATCGAGACGGATCAGCGCCTCGTCCTCGGCGATCACAATCCGGGTGATCTGGGGCGTATCGGTCTCAAGCGGCTGCGCCTGCTCGTCGGCGGTGCTCACGGGGCTCCTAGTTCCGGCGGGGTACTGCATGCACGAGGGTACCTAGACACGGTATGTTTGAGTCAGCCAGTCGGGGCCTTGGGCTTCGATTCGTAGGCCCCGATAGCCCAATTGGCAGTAGGCAATGGTCTCAAACACCATACAGTGTGGGTTCGAATCCCACTCGGGGCACTTTTCCTTCAAATCAAAGGAAGTCGCCACTCAGGCAATGGTTGGCGATCTTCACTGGTTCGAGTGGACTTTCGGCCATTCGCCCGACCGGTCCGGAACATTCGCACACGCTCGGCACCATGCACGAGTTCTCCGTTCGCGAACAAGCTGTCCACCTCCTGCGGCGTGGCGCCGGCACCGCTGAGACAGCTCGCCGACTCGGCCTTCCCGTTGGCACGGTCTCCTGGTGGAAGCACCGCGATCTGGCCGAACGCGGCGAGCTCCCGGGCCGCAAGCGCTCCCCCTGCCTGCACTGCCACAGCGACGATCTGGACCGCCCCGCGTACTCGTACCTGCTCGGGCTCTACCTGGGCGACGGTCACATCAGCCACCCCAAGCAGCACCGGACCACCAGTCTGTGCATAGCCTGCGACGACAAGTGGCCAGGAATCATGGACGCCGTCGAGGCGGCCATGAGGCAGGTCTTCCCCACCCTCACCCCTTGCCGCGTTCGGCGCCCCGGCAGCCACAACGTCAAGGTGTACTCGAAGCACCTGCCCTGCTACTTCCCCCAGCACGGCCCCGGCAAGAAGCACGAGCGCACCATAGCCCTGGAGCCCTGGCAGCAGGAGATCGTCGACGCCCACCCCTGGGAGTTCCTGCGCGGCCTGATCCACTCCGACGGGTGCCGCATCACCAACTGGGCCACCAAGACGGTCGACGGCGTGGTCCGCCGCTACGAGTACCCGAGGTACTTCTTCACCAACACCTCGACCGACATCATCGGCCTCCTCACCGCCACCCTCGACGCCGTCGGCGTCCAGTGGAAGGCCTCGATCCCCCGCCCCACCGGCCAGGTCAACATCTCCGTCGCCCGCAAGGAATCCGTTGCCCTGATGGACGCCCACATCGGCCCCAAGCACTGACGGCGACATGTACGACCTCGCCACGCGGCAGCGCGCGCTCGACCTCCACGCATCCGGGCTGACCTTCAGCCAGGTCAGCCGAGCGACCGGCATATCCCGGTCCTCGATCCGCGAGTGGGCGTCCGGCGCCGTACCCAGCCCGCGCATGACCGCCGAATGCCCGCTCCGGGACGGCCGGCTCGATCCCTCGCGCCCGCACGCCGACTACGCCTACCTGCTCGGTCTCTACCTCGGCGACGGCTGCATCAGTGCGGGCCGCCGCGAGGTCTACGCCCTTCGCATCGCCTGCTGCGACGGGTGGCCCGGCCTCATCGACGAGTGCGTACGGGCGGTCTCCGCCGTCATGCCGCACAACAAGGTCAACCGTGTCCATGCCCCCGGCTGCACCAGCGTCGTCAGCACCAGCAAGCACTGGCCCTGTCTCTTCCCCCAGCACGGCCCAGGGCCAAAGCACCTGCGGCGCATCTCCCTCGCGCCCTGGCAGCAGGAGATCGTGGACGCCCACCCCTGGGAGTTCCTGCGCGGCCTGATCCACTCCGACGGCTGCCGCATCACCAACTGGGCCACCCGCACGGTCGGCGGCGTCAAGAAGCGCTACGAGTACCCTCGTTACTTCTTCACGAACACCTCAGCCGACATCGTCGGCCTCTTCACCGCCGCCCTCGACGCCGTCGGCGTCCGCTGGAAGCCCGGTTCCCGGTCCAACGGAGGATTCAACGTCTCCGTCGCCCGCAGGGACTCCGTCGCCCTCATGGACGCCCGCATCGGCCCCAAGTACTGACGGCGACGCGACCCCGCAGGGCCGCGCCGCCGAAGGTCCGTCAGGCGTCCAGCGTCCCCACGTGGTGGACGCGGACGAGGTTGGTGGAGCCGGCCAGGCCGGGGGGTGAGCCGGCGGTGATGACGACGATGTCGCCCTTCTGGCAGCGGCCGAGCGAGAGGAGGGCCGCGTCGACCTGTTCGACCATCTGGTCGGTGGTCGGGGCGAACGGGCCGAGGAAGGTCTCCACGCCCCAGGTGAGGGCGAGTTGGCTGCGTACGGCCGGTTCGTAGGTGAAGGCGAGGACGGGGATGGGCGAGCGGTAGCGGGTGAGCCGACGGGCGGTGTCGCCGGACTGGGTGAAGGCGATCAGGTACTTGGCGTGCAGGAAGTCGCCGATCTCGGCGGCCGCGCGGGCGACGGCGCCGCCCTGGGTGCGCGGCTTGCTGCCGGTGGTGAGCGGCGGGAGGCCGGCGGCCAGGATGTCGTTCTCGGCGGCCTCGACGATCCGGGCCATGGTCTTGACCGTCTCGACGGGGTACTTGCCCACCGAGGTCTCGCCGGAGAGCATCACCGCGTCCGTCCCGTCGAGGACGGCGTTGGCGACGTCGGAGGCCTCGGCGCGGGTCGGCCGGGAGGTGTTGATCATCGAGTCGAGCATCTGGGTCGCGACGATGACCGGCTTGGCGTTGCGGCGGGCGAGCTTGATGGCGCGCTTCTGGACCAGCGGGACCTGTTCGAGGGGCATCTCCACGCCCAGGTCGCCGCGGGCCACCATGATCCCGTCGAAGGCGTCGACGACGGACTCCAGGTTCTCCACCGCCTGCGGCTTCTCGATCTTGGCGATGACCGGGACGTGCCGCCCCTCCTCCGCCATGATCCGGTGGACCTCCTCGATGTCCCGCCCGCTGCGGACGAACGAGAGCGCGATGAGGTCGGCCCCGGTCCGCAGCGCCCACCGCAGGTCGGCGACGTCCTTGTCGCTGAGTGCGGGGACGGAGACGGAGACGCCGGGGAGGTTGAGGCCCTTGTGGTCGGAGACCAGGCCGCCCTCGATGACGAGGCACCGTACGTGCGGCCCGTCGACGGCGACGACCTCCAGGGTGACCCGGCCGTCGTCGACCAGGATGCGCTCGCCGCGCCCGACGTCCCCGGCGAGGCCGGAGTAGGTGGTTCCGCAACGGTCCTTGTCCCCCACGACGCCCTTGTCGGTGGAGATGGTGAACTCGTCGCCGCGTTCGAGAAGTACCGGCCCGTGGGCGAAGGTGTCGAGCCGGATCTTCGGGCCTTGAAGGTCGACGAGGACGCCGACACTGCGGCCCGTCTCGTCGGCGGCCTTGCGGACGCGGCGGTAGCGTTCCTCGTGCTCGGCGTGCAGGCCGTGGCTGAGGTTCAGTCGGGCGATGTCCATCCCGGCGTCGACCAGGGATTTGATCTGGTCGTACGAGTCGGTGGCGGGCCCGAGGGTACAGACGATTTTTGCTCGGCGCATAGTGCTGAGACTAGGCATTACCGACGCGTAACCTCGACGCGGGTCCGTACTGCGGGATGACCGTTGCCGTAAGGCGAGTTGAACAATCTGACACATCCTCGGACCGCTGTGCGAGCGCCCCGCTCGACGCCGGTCCCGCACGCCTCCCGCACACCTCCTGCGCGCGTCCCGCGCCGCCCTCCGCGGCGATGCCGGTGCGATTCCGATGCGATTCCGTGAAGGCCTGTTCACCCCCGGTTCATCGCCGCTTCCGCCCCCGCTCCCCGCCCGGCGGGACGCTCGTCACCCCCGGGTCGCGGCCCGGGCGCCCGGGCGACCACCCGGACGAAGGAGCGGGCGAGGGGGAGGCGTTCGGCATGCGACGCGCACTGGGGGTGGCTGCGGCCCTGGTCCTGCTGGGCGGGGTCGGCTACGCGCTGATCCAGCACAAGAACACCACGGACAACGTCAAGACGGTCACCGTCACCGGCCTGATCGGCTCGGAGAAGCGCGCCTTCTTCGAGAACGACGAGGTCAAGGCCGAGTTGGCGAAGCAGGGCCTGGTGGTCCGGGCGGACTCGACCGGCTCCTGGACGATGAGCGACCAGGCGGCCAAGACCCCGGGGCTGGACTTCGCCTTCCCGGCGAGCGCGGCACCGGCCCGGGAGATCCAGCGCATCTGGAAGCTGCAGGACTCCCCGCTGGTGCCGTTCTACTCGCCGCTGGTGATCGTGGCCCACGAGCCGGTGGCCAAGGTCCTGCAGGAGAACAAGCTGGCCGAGCTGGACGGCGGCACCGGCGTCTGGACCTTCCGGATGGACGAGTACGTCAACGCCCTGAAGGGCGGCCGCAGATGGGAGGACCTGTCCGGCGCCGGCAAGCACCCCGAGCTGTCCGGCCAGCTCTTCGTGACCACCACCGACCCGGACAGCTCGTCCTCCGGCGCGATGTACCTCGCGCTGCTCTCCTACATCGCGAACAACCACCAGGTGGTGTCGGACGACGCCGGCGTCGCCGCCGTCAAGGACGTCCTGCACACGGCGAACGCGCTGCAGGGCATCCAGAAGAGCAGCAGCGACGAGCCGTTCCGGGACTTCGGCGCGGGGATCGGCAACCCGCTGATCTTCGCGTACGAGTCGCAGGCCGCCGCCCTGGCGCTGCAGAACAAGCCCACCGGGGACATGGTGGTGCTGTACCCGGACACCACGGTCTACTCGGACCACACCCTCGTGGCCCACACCGACAACGGCCGCAGGCTCGCCGACGTCCTCCAGAACGACGAGGTGCTGCGCAACCTGGAGGCCCGGTTCGGCCTGCGGCCGCAGGCCAAGCCGGAGGCCTTCGCGAACCTGATGCGGGAGAAGAAACCGACCTTCGCACCCGATCTGACCGCCGCCAGGATCAAGCAGGCGACCCTGCCCTCGCTGGACAACCTGCTCAAGCTGACCGCCGCGGCGAAGGGGACCAAGTGACCATCCCGACGAAACGCCGCGGCTGGCTCACGGCCGCGCTGGCCGCCGTGCTCGCCGCGGCCACCGCCTGCACCTCCACCGGCGGCGGCAACCCCGCCCCGAAGCCCACCGACCCGCCCGCCGAGACGGCCCGCCCCGGGGTGCTGCGCGTCCTGGCCGGCAGTGAACTCCAGGACCTGGCACCGGTCCTGGAGGACGCCCGGAAGGCCACCGGGGTGACCGTGCAGTTCTCCTGGACGGGCACCCTGGACGGCGCGGACACCGTCGCCTCGGGCCGGGCCGACGGCAAGTACGACGCCGTGTGGTTCCCGTCCAACCAGTACCTGCGGCTCGATCCGGCCGGGAAGTCCAAGCTGGTCTCGGAGACCCCGGTGATGGTCTCGCCGGTGGCGATCGGGGTGCGCTCCTCGGCGCTCGGCGAACTCGGCTGGGGCGACGGCTCGAAGGTCACCTGGGCGCAGGTCGGCGCCGCCGCCGCGGCCGGCAAGCTGCCGTACGGGATGGCCGACCCGTCCCGCTCCAACTCGGGCTTCTCCACCCTCGTCGCGGTGGCCTCGGCCTTCTCCGGCGCGGGCGCGGCGTTGACCGACGCGGACGTGCAGAAGGCCGGCCCGCAGCTGAAGGAGTTCTTCAAGGGCCAGAAGCTGACCTCCGGTTCCTCCGGCTGGCTGGCGCAGGCGTACACCCGGGCCGAGTCGGGCGTGGTGGGCGCGCTGGTGAACTACGAGTCGGTGCTGCTGTCGCTGAACCGGACGCTGTCGCCGCAGCAGCAGCTGACCGTGGTGCGGCCGGTGGACGGCGTGGTGTCGGCGGACTACCCGCTCTCGCTGATGTCCTCCGCCGCGCAGGACCAGCGCGACTCCTTCCAGCGGCTGACCGCGTACCTGCTCAAGGAGGACGTGCAGAAACGCATCTCCGAGGTGACGCTGCGCCGCCCGGTGACGGCGGGCGCGGCCCCGGCCGCCGGGCTGCCCGCGGACCGCCGCCGGGAGCTGCCGTTCCCGGGCACCAGGGCGGTCGCGGACGGCCTGCTGGCCTCGTACCAGAACGAGCTGCGCCGCCCGTCCCGGACGGTGTACGTGCTGGACACCTCGGGCTCGATGGAGGGCTCGCGGATCGCCGCGCTGAAGAGCGCGCTCGGCCGGCTGACCGGGTCGGACGACACCCGCGGGGTGCGCCGCTTCCGGGACCGCGAGGAGATCACGCTGCTCTCCTTCGCCTCCGCGGTGAAGTGGGCCAGGACCCATGTGGTGCCGGCCACCGGCGGCAGTCCGGGCCCGGAGGCGGAGCTGGCGTCGATCGACGCGGACGTGCAGTCGCTGGCCGCCTCGGGCGGAACGGCGGTGTACTCCTCGCTGGAGGAGGCGTACCGGGTGATCGAGCGCCAGCAGGCCGCGGCGGGTGACGACCGGTTCACCTCGATCGTGCTGATGACCGACGGGGAGAGCAACGCCGGTGCGACGGACGGCGACTTCAAGCGCTTCCACGACGCGCTGCCGGCCGGGGAGAAGGCGATCCCGGTGTTCCCGATCAGGTTCGGGGAGGCGGCGGTGAACCAGCTCCAGGGGATCGCGGACCTGAGCGGCGGCAAGCTGTTCGACGGGACGGGCTCGCTGGACGGGGTGTTCGAGGAGATCCGTGGCTACCAGTGACGGGTTCGGCCCCCGGGTGCTCCGCTACCTGGAGTCGGCCCGCAACCTGGTCGGCTGCGCGGGCGGCGCGGTCGGCCTGGGGCTGCACTTCGCCGGGCTGGGCGGGACCTGGTGGCCGGGGGTCGTGGCGGGGCTGTACGGGGTGGGCGCGCTGCTGACGCCCGGCCCGAAGCCCCGGCCGCCGCTCCCGCCGCGGCCGGAGCCGCAGCCGCCCGAGGTCTCCGCGCCTCCGGCCCCCGGGCCGGAGCCGATCCCCGCACCGGAGCCGGCCCCCGCCCCCGACCCGGAGCTGGTGGCGCTGGCCGCCTACCTGGACACCGTGCCGCTGCCGCCCTCGGCCGGGGTGGACGGCCTGCTGGCGGCGCTGCGCGCGGCCGGCCCGGGCCCGGTGGCGGAGCGGATCGTCCGGCACCGGCTGCCGGTCGCGGTGGCCGGATACCTGCGGGCGCGGACCTGGCAGCCCTGGGCGGGGCCGGACGATCCGGACCCGGCGGTCCAGCTGGGCCGCGAGGTCGACCGGCTGGCGGGCGAGCTGGCCTGACCGGGCGTCGGCCGGCCCGCGCCCCTCAGGCCTCCGCGCCTCCGCGCCTCCGCACCTCTGCGCCTCCGTACCACCCCACGTCTCCCCCGCGCCCGTCACGAACGAGTCGCCAAGATCTCACCTCCTGGACAGGTCAGGGGGCTATTCAGCACCCCGGCTCGCACGGCACACTTCTACGCGCGTCCCTCTACGCGCGTCGACGCGTGCACGCACACTTTTGCTCACGAACACCAGTTGACGGTCCATCCACCGTCGTCCCACTCGGGAGAGTCGTCCATGACCCTGAACCGCCGTGACTTCGTCACCCGGTCCGCCGCCACCGCCGCCGGCGCCGCCCTGGTCGGCGGTGCCGCCCTGGCCGCCGCCCCCTCCGCCGCGGCCGCCCAGCCGGACGCGGCGGCCGCCAAGGGCCAGCAGCGCAAGCCGCGCACGCAGGCCTTCACCGTCATGGGCACCACCGACCTGCACGGCCGGGTGCTCAACTGGGACTACTTCACCGACGCCGAGTACACCGACAAGGCCCACAACGCGGTCGGCCTCGCCAAGATCTCCACGCTGGCCAACCAGGTGCGCGAGGAGAAGGGCTGGGACCGCTGCCTGCTGATCGACTCCGGCGACACCATCCAGGGCACCCAGCTGTCCTACTACTACGCCCGGATCGAGTCGATCGACACCGAGGCCAACACCGTGCCGGACCACCCGATGGCCGTCGCCATGAACCTCATGGAGTACGACGCCGCCGCGCTCGGCAACCACGAGTTCAACTACGGCATCCCGCTCCTGAAGGCCTACGAGGAGCAGCTGGAGTTCCCGCTGCTGGGCGCCAACGCGCTGAACGCGAAGAACGAGAAGCCGGCCTTCAAGCCGTACGTGATCAAGGAGCTGCGCCTGGGCGGCGGCCGTCCGGTGCGGGTCGGCATCCTCGGCCTGACCAACCCGGGCATCGCGATCTGGGACAAGGCCAACGTCGGCGGCAAGATGGTCTTCCCGGGCATCGTGGAGACCGCCGCCACCTGGGTGCCGAAGATGAAGGCCGCGGGCGCGGACGTCATCGTGGTCTCGGCGCACTCCGGCTGCGACGAGGCGACCACCTGGGGCGACCAGCTGCCGTGGGCCGAGAACGTCTCGGTCGCGCTGGCGGAGACCGTCCCGGACATCGACGCGGTGCTGGTGGGCCACGCCCACAAGGAGGTCCCGCAGCGCCTGGTCGTCAACAAGAAGACCGGCCGCACGGTCGTCCTCTCCGAGCCGCTCTGCTACGGCCAGCGGCTGACCTGCTTCGACTTCGAGGTCGAGTTCACCGGCGGCGTCTGGAAGGTCGCCTCGGTCTCCTCCCGGCTGCTGAACTCCAACACCGTGCCGGAGAACCCGGAGATCACCGAGGCGATCGCCGGGCAGCACAAGAAGGTCGTCGCGTACGTCAACCAGAACATCGGCACCAGCAAGATCGCGCTGTCGATCGCCGACGCCCCCTTCAAGGCCACCCCGATCATCGACCTGATCGGCCGGGTCCAGGCCGACGCCGTCAAGGCCGCGCTGGCCGGCGGGCAGTACGCCAACCTCCCGGTGCTGGCCCAGGCCGCCCCGTTCAACCGCACCGCCCTGATCCCGTCCGGCCAGGTGAAGCTGCGCGACGCCGCGGGCCTCTACATCTACGAGAACACCCTGGAGGCCCGCATCCTGACGGGCGCCCAGCTCAAGGACTACCTGGAGTACTCGGTCAAGTACTACAACCAGCTCGCCCCGGGCGCCCCGGTCGACAAGGACAAGCTGACCGGCGCCGAGGCCACCCCGGACTACAACTACGACTCGCTCTACGGCCTGAGCTACGACATCGACATCGCCCAGCCGAAGGGCTCGCGGATCGTCAACCTGTCCTTCCAGGGCAAGCCGATCGACCCGGCCGCGGAGTTCGTCCTGGCCGTCAACAACTACCGCGCCAACGGCGGCGGCAACTTCCCGCACGTCGCCAAGGCCAAGATGGTCTGGTCGAACTCCGACGAGATCCGCAACACCATGATCGCCTGGGTGAAGGCCAAGGGCGTCATCGACCCCGCCGACTTCTTCACCGACTCCTGGCGCCTGGTCCGGGCCGGCCAGCCGGTCTTCTGACCGACGCCCCGATCGAAAGGCCGTCGCCCCGTCCGGCGACGGCCTTTCGGCCTGCCCGGTGGAAGAATGGCGCCATGAGCGAGTTCCAGGTCTCCGAGCGCCACGCGAGGCTGCTGGCCTACGCGCAGAGCCTGACGCCTCCGGCCGGGTGGAAGATCGAGATCTCCGGCGACGAGATCATCGTGATGGCCGGCCCCTCGGTGATCCACCAGCGCAACCTGCTGCTCGTCCGCAGGCAGTTCGACGCCCACGAACCCGCCGGCCTGATGCCGAGCGAGAACACCGACCTCGCTTCCCCGAACGTCGGCAAGCTCCGCAACCCCGACCTGACCTACATCCCCCTCTCGGCGCTGGAGGAGGGCGGAAACCAGGTCCCCGCCGAGCAGGCGGCCATCGCGGTGGAGATCGTCTCCCCGTCGAACCCGGAGAACGACCTGGTCGGCAAGGTCCGCGACTACCCGCTCATGGCCATCCCGCTGTACCTGCTGATCGACCCCCGCGAGGGCGATCTGACGCTCTACGCCGAGCCGTCCGGCAGCGGCTACCGCTGGCGCTGGAACGGCAAGTTCGGCGACCCGGTCCCGATCCCGGCCCCCTTCGGCTTCGAGCTCGCCACCGACGCCCTGCTCCGCTACCCCGCCTGACACCACGGGCCTCCCGGCAGCAGCCGCCGGGAGGCCCTCGTGTCCGAACCCCCGGTCAGAAGGGGAAGACCGCGCGCTCGTGCTGGACGGAGATCCACTTCAGGGTGGTGAAGGCGTCCACCGTGGACTCGCCGTTGAGGCGGCCGACGCCGGAGTTCTTCTCGCCGCCGAAGGGCACGCCCGGCTCGTCGGCTATGGTGCCGCCGTTGACGTGGATCATGCCGGTCTCGATCCGCTGGGCGAGCTTCACGCCGCGCTCGGTGTTCCCGGTGTGCACCGCGCCGCTGAGCCCGAAGGGCGTGGCGTTGGCGAGCCGGACGGCCTCGTCCTCGCCGTCGAAGGGCACCAGCAGGACGACCGGGCCGAAGAGTTCGGTCCGCAGGATCGGCGCGTCCTCGGCCAGGCCGGTGAGGACCACCGGCTCCATCAGGCTGCCGACCGTGTCGCCGCGCAGCAGCGCGGTGGCACCGGCCGCGACGGCCTGGTCGACCTGGGCGCGCAGGCCGTCGGCCTGGACGGGGTTGATCAGCGGGCCGATGTGGGTGGCCGGGTCCCGGGGGTCGCCGACGGTGAGCGAGGCGACCTTGGCGACGAACTTCTCGGTGAACTCGGCCTCGACGGACCGGTCCACCAGCACCCGGTTGGCGGCCATGCAGACCTGCCCCTGGTGGACGAAGCGGCTGAACACCGCGGCGTCGACGGCGTGGTCCACGTCGGCGTCGTCCAGCACGATCAGCGCGCTGTTGCCGCCGAGTTCCAGGACGGTGCGCTTGAAGTGCCCGGCGGCGACGGTGGCGACGTGCCGGCCGACCTTGTCGGAGCCGGTGAAGGAGATCACCTTGGGCACCGGGTGCTCCAGGAAGCTGTCGCCGATCTCGGCGATGTCGGTGATCACCACGTTCAGCAGGCCGGGCGGGAGCCCCGCGTCCTCGAAGAGCTTGGCGATCAGCCCGCCGCCGACCACCGGGGTCTCCTGGTGCGGCTTGAGGACGACGCCGTTGCCGAGCGCGAGCGCCGGGGCGACGGCCTTGAGCGCCAGGAACAGCGGGAAGTTGAACGGGCTGATCACGCCGACCACGCCGACCGGCAGCCGGTAGAGGCGGTTCTCCCGGCCCTGGGCGGGCGAGGTCAGCAGCCGGCCCTCGGGGGCCACCGACTGGTGCAGGCAGTCCCGCAGGACGTCCTTGACCAGCGACAGCTCGAAGCCGGCCTTCAGCGCGGTGCCGCCGAGTTCCGCCATGATCGCCTGGACGATCTCCGGCTCCCACTCCTCCAGCAGCCGCAGCGCGCGCTCGAAGACCGTCCGCCGCTGGTAGGGGTTGGTGGCGGCCCACTGCTTCTGGGCGCGCTCGGCGGCGCGGTAGGCCAGGTCGACCTCGGCGACGGTGGCGACGGTGATGGTGGCGAGCTTGTCGCCGGTGTAGGGGTCGACGTCGACGATGTCCCAGGAGCCGCTGCCGCTGCGCCATTCGCCATCGATGTACTGCAGGGCCAACTCGGAGAAGTACGACATCTGATCCCTCTCATGCACCCGACCTGATGGGGGATCATCGTACTGACGTATTAGGGCGCGTCTGACAATTCCCGCCAGGTGCGCGACGCCAATTGTCAGACGCGCCCGAGCTCCTGGCGCACGGAATGCAGCAGGTCGCGGGTCAGCGCCGGGCTCAGGCTGTCGGCGACCAGGTCGTCCATCGCGTGCCGGTACTCGGCCACCTCGGCGGGCTTGTCGAGGTAGAGCGCGGTGGTGAACTGCTCCAGGTACACCACGTCCGACAGCTCGGCCTCGGCGAAGCCCAGGACGGTGAAGGCGCCGCTCTCGGCGCTCAGCCCGGCGTTGCCCAGCGGCAGCACCTGGAGCCGGACGTTGGGCAGTTCGCTCAGCTCCAGCAGCCGGTCCAGCTGGCCGCGCATCAGCTCCGGCCCGCCCCAGGGCCGGCGCAGCGCGGCCTCGTCCAGCACCGCGACCAGCCGCGGCGCCCGCTCGCCGGTCAGCACCGCCTGCCGCTTGCGCCGTACGTCGACCCGGCGCTCGATCTCCTCCGGCCCGTGGGCGTGGCCGCCGGCGGTGACCACGGCCCGGGCGTAGTCGGCGGTCTGGAGCAGCCCGTGGACGAACTGGACCTCGTAGCTGCGGATCTCGGCCGCGGCCTCCTCCAGGCCCAGGTAGTTCTGGAACCAGCCGGGCAGGACGTCCCCGTACTCGTGCCACCAGGAGCTGGCGTTGGCGTCGCGCAGCAGTCCGAGGACGGTGGCCCGCTCCTGTTCGACCTCGACCCCGTACAGGGTGAGCAGGTCGGCGACGTCCCGTTCCTTGAAGCCGACCCGGCCGAGCTCCATCCGGCTGATCTTGGACTCGGAGGCCCGGATCGAGTACCCGGCCTCCTCCCGGCTGACGCCTCTGGCCTCGCGGAGCTTGCGCAGCTGGGTACCGAGCAGCAGGCGCCGTACCGTGGCGCCCCCGCCTGCCTGAGTCGTGCCCATCGACGTCATCCTCCGCGCTCGCCCAGCCCCCCGGCCGTCGGCCGCAGTCTGCCACCTGGCACTGACGAACAACAGCCCACTGCCCCGGAACCCGCCGGGCGCCGAACAACTCCGGCCGTTTGTCCGAGAGTTGCCGCGGCCCGGGGAGGGCTCGGCGGGGCCGCGGGGGCGCTCGCGAGGGCCCCGGCGGGGCCGTCGTGCGGGTACGCGACGGCGCCCGCCCTCCAACTGGTCGGGGAAGAGGGCAGGCGCCAGGAGACCGCGTTGGCCCGGCGACTCTGACGGGGGCAGCGGGTTGAGCTCCCGGCGATGCGGCGCCGGGGGTTCGGGGGTGGGCCGGTCGGAGCGTCCGGGGCCCGTCAGACCACCAGGGGGCGGTCGGTGGGCCGGATCGGCGCGGGAAGCGGGGTCTTGCCGCCGAGGTACTTGTCCACCGCCGCGGCGGCCGAGCGGCCTTCCGCGATGGCCCAGACGATCAGCGACTGGCCACGGCCGGCGTCTCCGCAGACGTACACGCCATCGACATTGGTGGCGAACCGGCCGTCGCGGGCAATGTTACCGCGCGCGTCGAGGTCCGCTCCCAGCTGCTCGACCAGCCCGTTGCGCACGTCCGTCCCGGTGAAGCCCATGGCCAGGGTGACCAGCTGCGCGGGGATGGCCCGCTCGGTGCCGGGGACCTGCTCGAACCGGCCGTCCCTGAACTCCACCTCGACGAGGTGCAGCTCCTGGACGTTGCCGTCCTCGTCGCCGCTGAAGTGGGTGGTGCTGACCGAGTAGATCCGCTCGCCGCCCTCCTCGTGCGCGGAGGTGACCTTGTACGTCATCGGCATGGTCGGCCACGGCTGGTGCCCGGGCCGGTCCTCGCCGGGCCGCGGCATGATCTCCAGCTGGGTGACGGAGGCCGCCCCCTGCCGGTGGGCGGTGCCGACGCAGTCCGCGCCGGTGTCGCCGCCGCCGATCACGACCACGTGCTTGCCCTTGGCGCTGATCGGGGACTCCACGAAGTCGCCCTCCTGCACCTTGTTGGCCAGCGGCAGGTACTCCATGGCCTGGTGGACGCCCTTGAGCTCGCGCCCAGGCACCGGCAGGTCGCGGGCGGTGGTGGCGCCGGCCGCGACGACCACGGCGTCGAAGCGCTCGCGCAGCTGCTGCCCGGTGATGTCCTCGCCGACGTGCACGCCGGTGCGGAACCGGGTGCCCTCCGCCCGCATCTGCTCGATGCGGCGGTTGATGTGGCGCTTCTCCATCTTGAACTCGGGGATGCCGTAGCGCAGCAGCCCGCCGATCCGGTCGGCCCGCTCGTACACGACGACGGTGTGCCCGGCGCGGGTGAGCTGCTGGGCGGCGGCGAGGCCGGCCGGGCCGGAGCCGACGACGGCGACGGTCTTGCCGGAGAGCCGCTCCGGGACCTGCGGGGTGACCCCGCCGCGGTCCCAGGCCTTGTCGATGATGGTGACCTCGACGTTCTTGATGGTCACCGCGTCCTGGTTGATGCCGAGGACGCACGCGGACTCGCACGGGGCCGGGCACAGGCGGCCGGTGAACTCCGGGAAGTTGTTGGTGGCGTGCAGCCGCTCGATCGCGCCGGTGAAGTCGTCCCGGTAGGCCAGGTCGTTCCACTCGGGGATGAGGTTCCCGAGCGGGCAGCCGTTGTGGCAGAACGGGATGCCGCAGTCCATGCAGCGGCCGGCCTGCTTGGTGATGATCGGCAGGAGGCTGCGCTCGACGTAGACCTCGTTCCAGTCCCGCAGACGGACGTCCACGGGGCGGCGCTCGGCCAGCTGCTTGGGCGTGGTCAGGAAGCCCTTGGGGTCAGCCATTGGCCGCCTCCATCATCTTGCGAGTGGTCTCGGCCTCGGAGAGGCCGTCGCGCTCGGCGGCGTCCTTGGCGGCGAGCACGGCCTTGTAGTCGGTCGGCATGATCTTGGAGAAGCGGGAGACCCCGCTGCCCCAGTCCGCCAGGAGTTCGGCGGCGACGGTGGAGCCGGTCTCCTCGTAGTGCTGCTGCACGGTCTCGCGCAGCCAGTCGCGGTCGGCGGCGGTGGGGGCCTCGATGCCCACCATGCCGTCGTTGACGTTCGCGGGGCGCAGGTCCAGGACGTACGCGATGCCGCCGGACATACCCGCCGCGAGGTTGCGCCCGGTCTCGCCGAGGACGACGACCCGGCCGCCGGTCATGTACTCCAGACCGTGGTCGCCGACGCCCTCGACCACCAGGGTGGCCCCGGAGTTGCGGACGGCGAAGCGCTCGCCGGCCTTGCCGCGCAGGTGGACGCGGCCCGCGGTGGCGCCGTAGCCGATGGTGTTGCCGGCGATGACGTGGTTCTGGGCGTCGTTGCCGATGGCGGCCGCCTCGCGGGCCGGGCGGACGATCACCACGCCGCCGGAGAGGCCCTTGCCGACGTAGTCGTTGGCGTCGCCCTCCAGCCGCAGCGTCACGCCGCGCGGCAGGAACGCGCCGAAGGACTGCCCGGCGGAGCCGGTGAAGGTGACGTCGATGGTCCCCTCCGGCAGGCCCTCGCCCCGGTACCGCTTGGTCACCTCGTGGCCGAGCATGGTGCCGACGGTGCGGTTGACGTTGCGGATCGGCAGCTGGATCCGGACGGTCTCGCCGCGCTCCAGCGCGTCCTCGGCGAGGGTGATCAGCTGGTTGTCCAGGGCCTTGTCCAGCGCGTGGTCCTGGGTGGTGGTGCGGTGCCGCGCGGCCCCCTCGGGCAGCGCCGGCACGTGGAACAGCGGGGCGAGGTCCAGCCCGGCGGCCTTCCAGTGGTCGATCGCGGCCCGGGCGTCGATGTGCTCGGCGTGGCCGACGGCCTCCTCGATCGAGCGGAAGCCCAGCGAGGCCAGGATCTCCCGGACCTCCTCGGCGATGAACTCGAAGAAGTTGACCACGAACTCGGGCTTGCCGGAGAACCGCTCGCGCAGCACCGGGTTCTGGGTGGCGACGCCGACCGGGCAGGTGTCCAGGTGGCAGACGCGCATCATGATGCAGCCGGAGACCACCAGCGGTGCGGTGGCGAAGCCGAACTCCTCGGCGCCGAGCAGCGCGGCGATGACCACGTCGCGGCCGGTCTTCAGCTGGCCGTCGGTCTGGACGACGATGCGGTCGCGCAGCCCGTTGAGCAGCAGGGTCTGCTGGGTCTCGGCGAGGCCCAGCTCCCAGGGGCCGCCCGCGTGCTTCAGCGAGGTGAGCGGCGAGGCGCCCGTCCCGCCGTCGTGCCCGGAGACCAGGACGACGTCCGCGTGCGCCTTGGAGACGCCGGCCGCGACCGTGCCGACGCCGACCTCGGAGACCAGCTTCACGTGGATGCGGGCCGCCGGGTTGGCGTTCTTGAGGTCGTGGATCAGCTGGGCCAGGTCCTCGATCGAGTAGATGTCGTGGTGCGGCGGCGGCGAGATCAGGCCGACGCCCGGGGTGGAGTGCCGGGTCCTGGCGACCCACGGGTACACCTTGTGGCCGGGCAGCTGGCCGCCCTCGCCGGGCTTGGCGCCCTGGGCCATCTTGATCTGGATGTCGTCGGCGTTGACGAGGTACTCGGAGGTGACGCCGAACCGGCCGGAGGCGACCTGCTTGATCGCCGAGCGGCGCTCCGGGTCGTACAGGCGGTCCGGGTCCTCGCCGCCCTCGCCGGTGTTGGACTTGCCGCCGAGGCGGT
The DNA here is from genome assembly GCF_042802135.1 of Kitasatospora sp. NPDC057512. Lineage (NCBI taxonomy): Bacteria > Bacillati > Actinomycetota > Actinomycetes > Kitasatosporales > Streptomycetaceae > Kitasatospora > Kitasatospora sp. NPDC057512. Next base: position 2,478 of record NZ_JBHVET010000069.1, on the reverse strand, counting down.
TCATCGCGATGGCCAGGGTCTCGTGCGCCTCGCGCGAGATCGAGCCGTACGACATGGCGCCGGTGGAGAAGCGCCGGACGATCGCGGAGACCGGCTCGACCTCCTCGACCGGGATCGGCTCCCGCTCCAGGCCGTCCAGCCGGAACAGGCCGCGCAGCGTCATCAGCCGCTCGGACTGCTCGTTCACCCGGTCCGTGTACTGCTTGAAGATGTCGTACCGGCGGTTGCGGGTGGCGTGCTGGAGGCGGAAGACGGTGTCCGGGTCGAACAGGTGCGGCTCGCCCTCGCGGCGCCACTGGTACTCGCCGCCGATCTCCAGCGCGCGGTGCGCGGCCGGGATGCCGGAGGCCGGGTACGCCTTGGCGTGCCGGGCGGCGGTCTCGCGGGCGATCTCCTCCAGGCCGATGCCGCCGAGCTTGGTGGTGGTGCCGGAGAAGTAGCCGTCGACGAGGTCCTGGGCGAGGCCGATGGCCTCGAAGACCTGGGCGCCGCGGTAGGAGGCGACGGTCGAGATGCCCATCTTGGACATGACCTTGAGCACGCCCTTGCCGAGCGCCTTGATCAGGTTGCGGATCGCCTTCTCGGGCTCGACGCCCTCGATGAACACACCCTGGGCGACCAGGTCCTCGACGGACTCCATCGCCAGGTACGGGTTGACCGCCCCGGCGCCGTAGCCGATCAGCAGCGCGACGTGGTGCACCTCGCGGACGTCGCCCGCCTCGACCAGCAGCGACACCCGGGTGCGCTGCTTGGTGCGGATCAGGTGGTGGTGCACGGCCGAGGTGAGCAGCAGCGAGGGGATCGGCGCGTGCTCGGCGTCGGAGTGCCGGTCGGAGAGCACGACGATCCGGGCGCCGTCGGCGATCGCCGCGTCGGCCTCGGCGGCGATCTCGGCGAGCCGGGAGGCCAGGCCCTCGCCGCCGGAGGCGACCTTGTAGAGGCCGGAGAGCGTGACGGCCTTCAGGCCGGGCTGGTCGCCGTCGGCGTTGATGTGGACGAGCTTGGCCAGCTCGTCGTTGTCGATCACGGGGAAGGTGATCCCGACCGAGCGGCAGGACGCGGCCTCGGCGGCCAGCAGGTTGCCCTCCGGGCCGAGGTTGGACAGCAGCGAGGTGACGAGCTCCTCGCGGATGGCGTCCAGCGGCGGGTTGGTGACCTGCGCGAAGAGCTGCACGAAGTAGTCGAACAGCAGGCGCGGCTTCTCGCTCAGCGCGGCGATCGGCGAGTCGGTGCCCATCGAGCCGAGCGCCTCGGCGCCGGTGCGCGCCATCGGCGCGAGGATGACCCGCAGCTCCTCCTCGGTGTAGCCGAAGGTCTGCTGGCGGCGGGTGACGGAGGCGTGGGTGTGGAAGATGTGCTCGCGCTCGGGCAGCTTGGCGAGCTGGATCTGCCCGCCGTCGACCCACTCCTGGTAGGGGTGCTCGGCGGCGAGGGCGGACTTGACCTCCTCGTCCGGGACGATCCGGCCCTCGGCGGTGTCCACCAGGAACATCCGGCCGGGCTGGAGGCGGCCCTTCCGGACGACCTTCTCCTGGTCGATGTCGAGGACGCCGACCTCGGAGGAGAGGACGACCAGGCCGTCCTCGGTGATCCAGTACCGGGCCGGGCGCAGGCCGTTGCGGTCGAGCACGGCGCCGATCTGGTTGCCGTCGGTGAAGGTGACGCAGGCCGGGCCGTCCCAGGGCTCCATCAGGTTGGAGTGGTACTGGTAGAAGGCGCGGCGGTCCGGGCTCATGGTGGCGTGGTTCTCCCACGCCTCCGGGATCATCATCAGCACCGAGTGCGGCAGCGAGCGGCCGCCGAGGTGGAGCAGCTCCAGGACCTCGTCGAAGGAGGCGGAGTCGGAGTGCTCCGGCGTGCAGATCGGGAAGATCCGCTCCAGGCCCTGGCCCTTGCCGTTGGCGGGGATGAGGTCGGTGGCGAGCTGCGACTCCCGGGCGTGCATCCAGTTGCGGTTGCCCTTGACCGTGTTGATCTCGCCGTTGTGCGCGACGAAGCGGTACGGGTGGGCGAGCGGCCAGCTCGGGAAGGTGTTGGTGGAGAACCGCGAGTGCACCAGGCCGATCGCGGACGTGTAGCCGCGGTCCGACAGGTCGGGGAAGAAGGGCTCCAGCTGGCCGGTGGTCAGCATGCCCTTGTAGACGATGGTGCGCGCGGACAGCGACGGGAAGTACACCCCGGCCTCGCGCTCGGCCCGCTTGCGGACCACGAAGGCGGTCCGGTCCAGCTCGATGCCGGCCTTGCCGTCCTTCGCCAGGAAGAGCTGCCGGAACCGCGGCATCACGCCGCGCGCGGTGGCGCCGAGCAGGTCCGGGGTGACGGGGACGTCGCGCCAGCCGAGGACGGTCGCCCCTTCCTCGGCCGCGATGCCCTCGATCCGCGCGACGGCGGCGGCGTCCTTCTCGTCGTCCTCCGGCAGGAAGGCGATGCCGACGGCGTAGGAGCCGGCCGCCGGGAGCTCGAAGGGGACCTTCCCTG
>NZ_JBHVET010000068.1:0-19031 GCF_042802135.1 Kitasatospora sp. NPDC057512 | reverse complement strand
CCGGAACCTCCGTCGTTCCCGAACCCTTGAAGGGCGTCTCCGGGCCCTAGAAGGGCAGCACCGGCTCCTTGCGCCCGCCGCCCAGCAGCCGCTCCAGCGCCCCCTCCACGTCGCCCCGCCAGGAGAGCGTGGTCCGCGCCTCCAGCCGCAGCCGCGGGTAGCGCGAGTGCGGGCGGACGGTCCTGAAGCCGACCGCGAGCAGGTGGTCGGCCGGCAGCACGCAACTGGTCGGCACCCGCCCGGACGAGCCGAAGGCCTCGATCGCCCGCACCCCGCGCCCGATCAGGTCCTTGGCCACGGTCTGCACCAGCACCCGGCCGATCCCCTGGCGCTGGTAGCCCGGCAGCACCCGGCTGACCATCAGCTGAACGGCGTCGGGCGAGACCGGGCTGGTCGGGAAGGACTGCGAGCGGGGGACGTAGGCGGGCGGCGCGTACAGCACGAACCCGGCGGGCCGGTCGTCCACGTAGACGATCCGGCCGCAGGAACCCCACTCCAGCAGCACGGTGGAGATCCACCCCTCCTTCTCCAGCTCCGGCTTGCCCGACTCCACCGCTTCCTTTGCACTGACCGGGTCCAGCTCCCAGAACACGCAGGAGCGGCAGCCGGTCGGCAGGTCCCCGAGGTTGTCCAGTGTCAGCGGAACGATCCGCCGTCCCATGGCCGCACCTCCTCCTCCCTCTCACGGTCGAGCATTCCCCCACGAACGCCGATGGGTGCATGTTTCACGTGAAACAGCGCTCACGTGGAACACGCACCCATCGGGTCGTCGCCCTCGGCCGGCCGGGCCGGCTCAGCCCTGCGACAGCCGCAGACCGTCCTCCCCCGGGGCCATGCTGTCCAGGATCCGGTTCAGGTCCTCGACCGAGCCGAACTCCAGCACCACCTTGCCCTTGCCCAGCCTGCCGCCGCGCTGCGACACCTCGACCTTGACCCGGGTGTCGAAGCGGTCGGACAGCCGGCTCGCCAGGTCGTTGAAGGCCGGGGAGTTCAGCTTGCCCGCCTTCGGCGCCTGGCGCCGGGGCTGCTCCGGCTCCTCCGAGCGCATCAGCACGACGAGCTCCTCGACGTTGCGCACCGTGAGGCCCTCGGCGATCACCCGCGCGGCCAGCCGCTCCTGCTGCTCCGGGTCCGACAGGCCGAGCAGCGCCCGGGCGTGCCCGGCCATCAGCGTCCCGGCCACCAGCCGGGTCTGCACGGACGGCGGGAGCTTCATCAGCCGCAGGGTGTTGGAGACGTGCGTCCGCGAGCGGCCGATCCGATCGGCCAGCTCCTCGTGGGTGCAGGAGAAGTCCCGCAGCAGCTGGTCGTAGGCGGCGGCCTCCTCCACCGGGTTCAGCTCGGCGCGGTGCAGGTTCTCCAGGAGGGCGTCCAGCAGCAGCTTGTCGTCCTCGGTGGCCCGGACGATCGCCGGGATCCGCTCCAGCCCGGCCTCCCGGGAGGCGCGCCAGCGGCGCTCGCCCATGATCAGCTCGAAGCTGTCCACGCCGACCTGGCGGACCACGATCGGCTGGAGCAGACCGACCTCCTTGATGGAGGTGACCAGCTCGGCCAGCTTGTCCTCGTCGAAGACCTCACGCGGCTGGCGCGGGTTGGGGGTGATCGCGTCCAGCGGCAGCTCGGCGAAGTAGGCGCCGGCCGGCTGTGCCTGCTCGGCCCGCTTCTCGGCGGCCGCCCTGGCCGCCACCGTGCCGCGGACACTCGGCAGCGGCGCCACCGGGGCCGGTGCGGGCACGGCTGCCGCAGGCTTCGCCCCCGCCCCGCCGTCCACCGGCGCGGCGGGGCGGATCAGCGCCTCCAGCCCTCGACCCAGACCAACCCTGCGAGCACTCACTGATGACCCTCCGTCGTACCGTGCTGTGCCACCGGGGCACCGTGCCCCTGCTGGCCGTCCCGCTGCTGACCCACCAACGAGCCGCCCGGGCCCACCGCACGCTGCGCGAGCTCGCGGGCGGCCTCCAGGTAGGAGAGCGCCCCGGTCGACCCCGGGTCGTAGGTGAGCACCGTCTGCCCGTAACTGGGCGCCTCCGAGATGCGCACCGACCGCGGGATCGCCGTGCTCAGCACCTCTTGGTGGAAGTGGGTCCGGACCTCCTCGGCGACCTGGGCGGCCAGCCTGGTCCGGGCGTCGTACATGGTGAGCAGGATGGTCGACACGTGCAGTGCGGGGTTGAGGTGCGCGCGCACCAGCTCGACGTTGCGCAGCAGCTGGCCGAGGCCCTCCAACGCGTAGTACTCGCACTGGATCGGGATCATCACCTCCTGGCCGGCGACCAGGGCGTTGACCGTCAGCAGGCCCAGCGAGGGCGGACAGTCGATCAGGATGTAGTCGAGCGGCTGCTCGTAGGCGGTGATGGCGCGCTGGAGCCGGCTCTCCCGGGCCACCAGGGAGACCAGCTCGATCTCGGCGCCGGCCAGGTCGATGGTGGCGGGGACGCAGAACAGCCCCTCGACGTCGTGCACCGGCTGCACCACGTCGGCCAGCGGCTTGCCCTCCACCAGGACGTCGTAGATGGACGGCACCTCGGCGTGGTGGTCGATGCCGAGCGCCGTGGAGGCGTTGCCCTGCGGGTCGAGGTCGACGACCAGGACGCGCAGGCCGTGCATGGCGAGGGAGGCGGCCATGTTCACGGTGGTGGTGGTCTTGCCCACCCCACCCTTCTGGTTGGCGACCACGATCACCCGGGTGGCGGCCGGCCGGGGCAGTCCCTCACCCGCTCGGCCGATCGCCCGGACCGCGGCCTGGGCGGCCCGCGCGATGGGCGTGTCATCGATCTGGTCGACGGTCTCCGAGTCCTGCATGGGGGTCAGTGTTTCACGTGAAACCGGAGCGGCAACAGTCGCCGCCCGGTCACGGCGGAGGATGCCCGAGAGCAAGGAGCGACGTTTCACGGGAAACACCATGCCCGCTATGCCGGAAATCTGACGTTGCGACACTCCGGTGTCCCTGGGGGCACCTCCGGGCCGAAGGCCGGGGCCGTCGACCCCACCGACACCCGAACGACGACGGGCGGACGTTCCCCCCTCGCAGGAGGCCCGTCCGCCCGTGGTCGTCAGGTGCCCGACGTTCCGCCCGATCAGCGGCCGCGGCGCCGTCCGCCCCGGCCGCGCTCGCCGTTCCGGACGCTCGCGGTGCGGCCCGCCCGGGCCGCCTTGGCGCGCCGGGTGGCCGCCTTCACCCCGCCGGGGCTCTCCCCCGCCTTCACCTGGACCACCCGGGTCGAGGTCTCCAGGGTGCCCTCGCCGACGGCGATGACGCTCCACTCGACCGCACCCAGCTTGGCCAGCCCGGCCCGCGAGTCGGCCAGCTCCTGCTCCGCGCTGTCGCCCTTGAGCGCCAGCATCTGCCCGTGCGGGCGCAGCAGCGGCATGCCCCAGCCGGCCAGCCGCTCCAGCGGCGCCACCGCCCGCGCGGTCACCACGTCCACCGCGAGCTTGCCGACCATCTCCTCGGCGCGGCCGCGCAGCACCGTGACGTTGTCCAGCCCCAGCTCCCGGACGACCTCCTCCAGGAAGGTGGTCCGGCGCAGCAGCGGCTCCAGCAGCGTCACCGAGACGTCCGGACGGGCCAGCGCCACCGGGATGCCCGGCAGGCCGGCCCCGGAGCCGACGTCGCACAGGGTGATGCCGGAGGGCAGCAGCTCGGCCAGCACCGCGCAGTTCAGCACGTGGCGGTCCCAGAGCCGGGGCACCTCGCGGGGCCCGATCAGCCCGCGCTGCACGCCCGCGGTGGCCAGCAGCTCGGTGTAGCGGACCGCGGCGTCGTAGCGCTCCCCGAAGACCTCCCGGGCGACGGCCGGTGCCTCGCCAGGGTGCTCCAGCTCGGTGGCCCGCCCCTCAGCGGCCGGGTCCACGTCCGCCCCCGGCCGGCCGGCAGCCGCGTTCTCCGTGTCCATCTCGACCTCTCCGATCCCCGGATCCACCGACCCGCTCAACGCACTGTTTCACGTGAAACATCCCAGAAGGGACGACGACCCCGCCCGCACGAGGCGGACGGGGTCGCGTCCGGTGAAGCTCTCCGGCCGCCGTGGCGGCCGGTCGTCGACCTGTCGGCCTCAGACCGGCAGCACGACCACGCACCGCTGGGGCTCTTCGCCCTCGGACTCGCTGCGCAGGCCGGCCGCGGCGACCGCGTCGTGGACGACCTTGCGCTCGAAGGGAGTCATCGGCCGCAGCTTGACCTGCTCGCCGCTGCTCTTGGCCTGCTCGGCGGCCTGGGCGCCGAGCACCGCCAGCTCCTCGCGCTTGCGGGCCCGGAAGCCGGCAATGTCCAGCATGAGGCGGCTGCGCTCGCCGGTCTCCCGGTGGACAGCCAACCGGGTCAGCTCCTGGAGGGCCTCCAGCACCTCGCCGTCCTGGCCGACCAGGCGCTGCAGCGCACGGTCGTTGCCGTCGCTGACGATGGAGACCAGGGCGCGGTCGCCCTCGACGTCCATGTCGATGTCACCGTCGAGGTCCGCGATGTCGAGCAGACCCTCCAGGTAGTCCGCCGCGATGTCGCCCTCCTGCTCCAGGCGGGAGATGAGGCTCTCGTCGGCGCTGGCGGCGGCCTCGGCCTCGACGGCGGAGGTGGTGCCTTCCGTCACTGATGGACTCCTTCGGAGATGGGCCCGTCTGTCGGGCCGGGGACGAAGCTCTTCGCGGCGGTCACAACGGGCTCGGGACCGGTCAGGACTTCTTCTTCGGCCGCTGGCCGCCACCGCGCTTCGGCTGCTGCCGGGTGCCCTGCTTGGTACCGGCGGGCTTCGCCGCGGTCTGCTTGCCGGCCGCCGGCTTGGCACCGGAGTCGGACGGCACGCTGTCGGACGGAGCCGTGTCGGCGGCCTCCTCGGCCGCGGCGTCCTTGTCCGGCTCGCCGGTCGGCTGTCCGGCACCGGACTGCTGGCGCTGGGCCTTGGTCTGCCGACGGGGCTGCTGGCGGCGCGCCTGCACCGACTCCTCGACCACCGCGGCGGCGCTGGCCGCCTCGCTGACGGCCGCCTTGGACGGGGGCAGCATGCCCCAGAGCGCGCCCTTGATCTCCGTACCGTCCGGACGCAGCCGGCCGGCCTTCTTCAGACGGGCCTGACGCTCCTCGAAGGCCTTGCTGCCCGGGGTCGGGTTGTTGTGGATCACGACCAGCTGCTGGCCCATCGACCAGACGTTGGTGGTCAGCCAGTAGACCAGGACACCGACCGGGAAGTTGATGCCCATCACGGCGAACATGATCGGGAAGACGTACATCAGCATCTTCTGCTGCTGCATGAACGGCGTCTTCACCGTGAGGTCGACGTTCTTGGTCATCAGCTGGCGCTGGGTGACGAACTGCGACAGCGACATCAGGATGATCATCACGGCGGTGACGATCTTGACGCTGGTCTCGCTGCTGCCGACGAAGGTCGCGGAGAGCGGAGCACCGAAGATGTGCGCCTTGCCGGCGCTCACCAGCAGGTCACCGTGGATGACGCCGATGTCCTGGCCCTTGGCGACCTTGGCGAGCACCCCGTAGAGGGCGGTGAAGAACGGCGCCTGCACGATGATCGGAAGGCAGCTGGAGAACGGGTTGGTACCCGCCTCCTTGTACAGCTTCATCATCTCTTCGGACTGGCGCTGCCGGTCGTTCTTGTAGCGCTCCTGGATGGCCTTCATCTTCGGCTGGATCGCCTGCATGGCCCGGGTCGCCTTGATCTGCTTCACGAAGAGCGGGATCAGGCAGATCCGGATGACGACCACCATCGAGGCGATGGCGAGACCCCAGGCCCAGCCACCGTCCGGGTTGAAGATGTGGCTGTACAGCGAGTGGAACTGGACGATGATCCAGGACACCGCTGTGTACAGGGGATTCAGGAAGGAGAAGGTCACCGGTCAGGCTCCTTGGACAGGTGGATTGGCCGCACGGGGCCAATGGTCGCCGGGCCCTCGGGGTCCGGACCGGCGGGGGTGGCGGTCACCGGGTCTCCGGTCGCGGACCGGCTCTTCAACCAGTCTCGCAACCGCCGGTGCCACACCGGATGCTTGCGCGGCGGGACGTGATCGACCCCGCCGGGCGTCCACGGATTGCAGCGCAGGATGCGCCACACGGTCAGTCCGCCGCCCTTGACCGCTCCGTGCACCTTCACGGCCTCGTAGCCGTAGTGCGAGCAGGAGGGGTAGTAACGGCAGACCGGACCGAGCAGCGGGCTGATGGTCCACTGGTAGACCCTGATCAGACCCATCAGCAGGTACTTCATCGACCTGCTCCCGTCGGCGCCGTGGCGGCGGGCTCCGTCCTCAGCAACCGCTTCAGTGCCGCGTCCAGGTCACGTTCGAGGTCCTGGTACGAGGCGGTCGCGGCCTGGGGCAGCGCACGCACCACTATCAGGCTACCGGCGGGCAGCCTGGAGAGACGATCACGAACGAGATGGCGCAACCGGCGCTTGACCAGGTTGCGGACGACCGCCGGGCCAACGGCCTTGCTCACGACGAAACCCGCACGCGCCGAAGGAGTCCCCTCGGCGACGTGCGGGCGGGAGTCGCTGGTCCGGTCGGTCTGCCCCTGCGGGTCACCGTCTCTGCTGAGATGGACGACCAGAAGGGGCCGGCCGGCCCGGCGACCGCGTTTCACCGCGGTCGCGAAGTCCTGGCGCCGCCGCAGCCGATTCTCGGAGGGCAGCACAACAGACTCTGGCGCGGATCAGGCGGACAGGCTGGCGCGGCCCTTGCCACGGCGGGCGGCCAGGATGGCGCGGCCGGCGCGGGTACGCATACGCAGCCGGAAGCCGTGGGTCTTCGCGCGGCGACGGTTGTTCGGCTGGAAGGTGCGCTTGCTCACTCGGGGGCTCCTGAGGTGAATCGTAGGATGACGGGGAATCGCTTGGCCGTCACCGTGCGTCCGCGTGATCTCCCCTGATTCGGAAATCCGGCCCATCGCCCCAGTTCGGCTGGGGTTTGAGGCAATCCACGGCGCCCGTGCTGCGCGCCTTATGGAGCGGGTGGACCCGCGGACATGCGGCAGCGGCCATCGACAACTCGACCTGGTTACGGTACGCGGGACGGGGCACGGGGGTCAAACCAGCCCTCGGCCGCCCGTCTTACCCACAGCCTGTGGACAACGACTTGATCCGTCCCTGTTCGCTGACTACCGTTGCAGAACTTGTCTGGTTTGTTCTTGGAAAGCGTGCACCAGTGGCTGATGTCAACAGCGACCTCGTCCCGGTCTGGGCCAGGGTCGTCGAGCGGCTGGTCGCCGACCCCGATGTCGGGGAGATGGACAAACAGTGGGTGCAGCGCACCCAGCCGATGTGGATGATGCACGACACCGCCCTGCTGGCGACCCCGAACGAGCGGGCCAAGCAGGTGCTGGAGGGCCGGCTGCTGCCGCAGCTGACCGAGGCCCTCAGCCGTGAGCTCAGCCGCCCGGTCCGGATCGCCGTGATGGTCGACGCCAACGCGGTGCCGACCACCCCCGCGCCCGCCCCCCAGGCCCCCGCCGAGCCCTATCCGGGCCCGGCCGAGGACGTCGACACCCCCGACTACGGCGGCCAGGGCTACCAGCAGCCGTACGAGCACGGCCAGCCCTACGAGCAGGCACAGCCGTACGAGCAGGGCCAGGGGTACGAACAGGACTACGAGCGCCCCCGCTACGACACCGGCGGCTACGAGCAGCGCCAGGCCCCGTACGGCGGCCCCGGCGGCGGCCCCGGCTGGCAGGGCTACCAGGAGCAGCCGCCCGGCTACCGCGACGCGGAGGAGCCCGCGCCCCGTCCGGCACCGCGGCCCGTACCCGGCCCGCCCGCGACCACCCAGGGCGACCTCTTCGGCGGCGCCTACGGCCCCGGCCCGAACGAGCAGCCCCGCACCGGCGCCGGCCGCCGGGCCGGCGGCTCCCGCCCCACCGGCGGCCGCCCGGCCGAGAAGGCCGCCCCGGAGCGCTCCGCCGAGCGTCCCGGCGTCCCCGGCGTGCCCGCCCCGCCCGGCGCTCCCCCGGCCGGCGGCTCCCGCAAGGACGAACCGGCCGCCCGGCTGAACCCCAAGTACCTGTTCGACACCTTCGTCATCGGCGCCAGCAACCGCTTCGCGCACGCGGCGGCGGTGGCGGTCGCCGAGGCCCCGGCCAAGGCGTACAACCCGCTCTTCATCTACGGCGAGTCCGGGCTGGGCAAGACCCACCTGCTGCACGCCATCGGGCACTACTCGCGCAGTCTCTTCCCGGGCACCCGGGTGCGCTACGTGTCCTCGGAGGAGTTCACCAACGAGTTCATCAACTCGATCCGGGACGGCAAGGCGGACACCTTCCGCCGCCGCTACCGGGACATGGACATCCTGCTCGTGGACGACATCCAGTTCCTCGCGAGCAAGGAGTCCACGCAGGAGGAGTTCTTCCACACCTTCAACACCCTGCACAACGCGAACAAGCAGATCGTCCTCTCCTCGGACCGGCCGCCCAAGCTGCTGACCACGCTGGAGGACCGGCTGCGCAACCGCTTCGAGTGGGGTCTGATCACCGACGTCACCCCGCCGGAGCTGGAGACCCGGATCGCGATCCTGCGCAAGAAGGCGATCCAGGAACAACTCAACGCTCCCGCCGACGTGTTGGAGTTCATCGCCTCCCGGATCACCCGCAACATCCGGGAGTTGGAGGGCGCGCTGATCCGGGTGACCGCCTTCGCCAACCTCAACCGGGCCCCGGTGGACCTGGAGTTGGCCGGGATCGTCCTCAAGGACCTGATCCCGGGCGGGGACGAGGACGCCGGCCCGGAGATCACCGCGCAGGTCATCATGCAGCAGACCGCCGCCTACTTCGGCCTGGGCGTGGACGACCTCTGCGGATCCTCGCGCAGCCGGGTGCTGGTGACGGCCCGGCAGATCGCGATGTACCTCTGCCGCGAGCTCACCGACCTCTCGCTGCCGAAGATCGGCGCGCAGTTCGGCGGCCGCGACCACACCACGGTGATGCACGCGGACCGCAAGATCCGCTCGCTGATGGCCGAGCGGCGCTCGATCTACAACCAGGTCACCGAACTCACCAACCGCATCAAGAGCTAGCCGGAGCCGCGCAGCGGGCCCAGAGGGCGTCAGGAGCGAATCCTGACGCCCTTTCTCGTGTCCACAGGTGTGGGTCCCGCGCCGGCTGGGCAGGGATGCCCTCGACGGACGGTCCGCCAGTCCACAGCCCGCGCCGAACAACTGACCGGTGATTCGAAACCCGGGAGCGCGCAAGGCCGTTGTCCACAGGACGGGCCCCTCCTCCACCGTCCACAGGGTGGGGAGTGCGGAGTTATCCAGAATTCGTCCACAGGCCCGTCGCCGCTACGCTCTTCCGCGCAGGTCAGGTGCCTGTGGACTTGTGCACAACGGTTATCCACAGGGTGTGGACAATTGACGGGTCCCCAGTGGGCCGTCCGGGTTATCCACCGGTTGTCCCCAGGGGAGGGCCGGTTATCCCCAGGTTGTCCACAGCGGCGTCCACAGTTCGACAACCGTGGGCTGGCGTTCATACCCTGGTGTGAAAGGCGTCACGTAAAGTTGACCGGCGCCCGTGGATAACCGGGCCCGGATCTGGGGACAGCCCTGGGGATAACCTGTGGATACCCTGCGTGCCCTGTGGGTAACGCTCGGCTGTCCACAGCGCGGCCTGCCCGTCCACAGCCGCCGTCCACACCCTCTGTGGACAAAATTCGGGCTCTGACCTGCGGAAACGGGGTTATCCACGGTTTCCACAGGCCCTACTACTACCACTACACATTTAGACCCCGGACTTGCTTTCAAAGTGGGTGGGCCCCGAATCTGTGGACAACCGGGCCCCGACAACAGTTCGGGTCGCTTCCGCCCGTCTGCCCCGTCTGTCGGCTGAGTACGTCAGACTGTCCTTGCGACTGGAAGCGGAGTGACCGAGCTCGGTGGACAGCCGAACCGACGATCAAGATCAGACGAACCAGAGTGCGAGCGGGAGCGCTCGATCCAGGAGGCGGTTACCGGTGAAGTTCCGGGTGGAGCGTGACGTCCTCGCGGAGGCGGTGGCCTGGGCTGCCCGCAGCCTCCCGGCACGGCCGCCGGTGCCGGTGCTGGCCGGCCTGCTGCTGACCGCGCAGGAGGGCAGCCTGGCGCTGTCCGGCTTCGACTACGAGGTCTCGGCCCGGGTCGAGCTGGAGGCGGACGTCGAGGAGGCCGGCACCGTCCTGGTCTCCGGCCGGCTGCTGAACGACATCTCCCGCAACCTCCCCAACCGGCCGGTGGAGATCTCCACCGACGGCCAGCGGGTCAGCGTGGTCTGCGGCAGCTCCCGGTTCACCCTCCCCACCCTCCCGGTGGACGAGTACCCCGCGCTGCCCCAGATGCCGACCGCCACCGGCACCGTCTCCGGTGACGTCTTCGCCTCGGCCGTCAGCCAGGCCGCGGTCGCCGCCGGCCGGGACGACACCCTCCCGGTGCTCACCGGTGTCCGGGTCGAGATCGAGGGCGACCGGATCACCCTGGCCGCCACCGACCGCTACCGCTTCGCCGTCCGCGAGCTGCTGTGGAAGCCCGAGCAGTCGGACATCTCCGCCGTCGCGCTGGTCCCCGCCAAGACCCTCCAGGACATCGCCAAGTCCCTGGGCAGCGGCGACAACGTCTCCATCGCGCTCTCCTCGGGCGGCGCGGGCGAGGGCCTGATCGGCTTCGAGGGCGCCGGCCGCCGGACGACCACCCGGCTGCTGGAGGGCGAGTTCCCCAAGTTCCGCAGCCTCTTCCCGACCGAGTTCAACGCGATCGCCGCGATCCAGACCCAGCCCTTCCTGGAGGCGCTCAAGCGCGTCTCGCTGGTCGCCGAGCGCAACACCCCGGTCCGCCTCAACTTCGAGGAGGGCGTGCTGACGCTGGAGGCCGGCTCGGGCGACGACGCCCAGGCCACCGAGCGGATCGAGGCCTCCCTGGAGGGCGACGCCATCTCGATCGCGTTCAACCCGGGCTACCTGGAGGAGGGCCTCAAGGCCATCGACTCCCCCTTCGCCCAGCTCAGCTTCACCACCCCGACCAAGCCCGCGCTGCTCAGCGGCAAGGTCTCGGTGGACGCCGAGGAGGACAAGGCCTACCAGTACCTGATCATGCCGGTCCGCCTCTCCGGCTGATCCCGTCCCGCCCTTCGTCCACAGGCTGTGCACACCCGCTGTGCACAGCCTGTGGACGTCTCCCCCGCCCGGCCCCGACCGCAGACGGCCGGGGCCGCTCCAGCGCGTAGGCTCAAGGAGTGCGGCAACGGCGCCGCCGGCAGGCACGTCACCACAGGTAAGGACTTGGTCATGGAGCTCGGCCTCATCGGTCTCGGCAAGATGGGCGGCAACATGCGCGAGCGGATCCGCCGCGCCGGCCACACCGTCATCGGTTACGACCGCAACCCGGACATCTCCGACGTCGACAGCCTCCAGGAGCTCGTCACCAAGCTCCAGGGCCCGCGCGTGGTCTGGGTCATGGTCCCGGCGGGCGCCGCCACCCAGGCGACCGTCGACGAGCTCGCCGAGCTGCTCTCCCCCGGCGACGTGGTGGTCGACGGCGGCAACTCCCGCTGGACCGACGACGTCAAGCACGCCGAGGCGCTGGCCGCCAAGGGCATCGGCTTCGTGGACTGCGGCGTCTCCGGCGGCGTCTGGGGCCTGGAGAACGGCTACGCGCTGATGTACGGCGGCGACGCCGAGCACGTCGCGAAGGCCCAGCCGGTCTTCGACGCCCTCAAGCCCGAGGGCGAGTTCGGCTCGGTGCACGCGGGCGCGGTGGGCGCCGGCCACTTCGCCAAGATGGTCCACAACGGCATCGAGTACGCGATGATGCAGGCCTTCGCCGAGGGCTGGGAGCTGCTGGAGGCCGCCCCCGAGGTCACCGACGTGCGCGACGTCTTCCGCAGCTGGCAGGAGGGCACCGTCATCCGCTCCTGGCTGCTGGACCTGGCCGTCCGCGCCCTGGACGAGGACGAGCACCTGGACAAGCTGCGCGGCTGGGCCGCCGACTCCGGCGAGGGCCGCTGGACCGTCGAGGCCGCGATCGACCACGCCGTTCCGCTGCCGGCGATCACCGCCTCGCTGTTCGCCCGCTTCGCCTCCCGCCAGGAGGACTCGCCGCAGATGAAGATGATCGCCGCGCTGCGCAACCAGTTCGGCGGCCACGCGGTCGAGTCCAAGTAACCAGCAGGTCCTCCCCAAGAAGGCGGGCGCAGTCCACAGCCATGCACGTCGCGCACCTGTCGCTCGCCGACTTCCGGTCGTACGCCCGGGCCGAGGTTCCCCTCGACCCGGGCGTGACCGCCTTCGTGGGACCCAACGGCCAGGGCAAGACCAACCTGGTCGAGGCGATCGGCTACGTGGCCACCCTGGGCAGCCACCGGGTCGCCACCGACGCCCCGCTGATCCGGCTGGGCGCCGAGCGGGCGGTGGTCCGCACCTCGGTGGTGGACCGCGGCCGGGCCACCCTGATCGAGCTGGAGCTCACCCCGGGCAAGGCCAACCGGGCCCGGATCAACCGCTCCGACAACGTCCGCCCGCGGGACGTCCTGGGGCTGCTGCGCACCGTGCTGTTCGCCCCCGAGGACCTCAGCCTGGTCAAGGGCGACCCGGGTGAGCGGCGGCGCTTCCTGGACGAGCTGCTGACCGCCCGGGCACCCCGGCTGGCCGGGGTGCGGCAGGACTACGAGCGGGTGCTCAAGCAGCGCAACGCCCTGCTGAAGACCGCCGCGATGGCCCGCCGGGCCGGCGGCGGCAAGGGCGCCGACCTGTCCACCCTGGAGGTCTGGGACGGCCATCTGGCCCGCGCGGGCGCCGAGTTGACGGCCTTCCGGATCCAGCTGGTGGCCGCCCTGCAGCCCTTGGTGGCGGCCGCGTACGGGCAGTTGGCCCCCGGCGGCGGCGAGACCGCCCTGGAGTACCGCAGCTCCTTCGAGGGCGAGCTGCCGACCAGTCGCGAGCAGGCCGAGGAGCAGCTGCTGAACGCGCTGCAGGCGGTCCGCAAGCAGGAGGTCGAGCGCGGCGTCACCCTGGTCGGCCCGCACCGCGACGAGCTGGGGCTCAAGCTCGGCCCGCTGCCCGCCAAGGGCTACGCCAGCCACGGCGAGTCCTGGTCGTTCGCGCTGGCGCTGCGGCTGGCCTCGTACGAGCTGCTGCGCGCCGACGGCGGCGAGCCGGTGCTGATCCTGGACGACGTGTTCGCCGAGCTGGACGCCGCCCGCCGGGACCGGCTGGCCGAGCTGGTGGCCGGCGGCGAGCAGGTGCTGGTGACCGCGGCGGTCGCCGAGGACGTGCCGAAGGCGCTGGCCGGCGCCCGGTTCGCGGTCTCCGACGGTGCGGTGCGCCGGGTCGACGCCTGATCGCGCCCCCGCGCCCGCACCACCTCACACCCCTCCACCCGCACCACCACACCGCCGTCACCGGACCGCGACCGCTTCCGCGCACCGCGCGCCCCGGCCCCGGCCCGAGCGGCCCGGCGGCTCCCGTAGGCTGGACGGCTCGGCGGGCGCGCGACCGCGACCGTTGTCCACAGGCTGGGGAAAGGAGATCGCCGTGAGCGAGCCGGCGGAGCACTCCCCCGAGCCCGGGGCCGCCGAGCCCGGTGCCCCGGCGCCGACCGGCGCCGACCTCGCCCGCTCCGCGCTGCGCGCGGCCCGAGCCCAGGCCCGTCAGCGCGGCGAGCAGGTCCGGGAGAAGCGCGAGGCGAAGCGGCACGGCCTGCGCAGCGGCGCCCGCTCGGACGGCCGCGACCCGGTTCCGCTGGGCGCGGCGCTCAACCGGTTGCTGACCGAGCGCGGCTGGGAGTCCTCGGCCGCCGTCGGCGGGGTGATGGGCCGCTGGCCGCAGATCGTCGGCCCGGACATCGCCGCGCACTGCCACCCCTCCTCCTACGACGAGGCCGCCGCGGTGCTCACCGTGCAGTGCGACTCCACCGCCTGGGCCACCCAACTGAGGTGGCTGGCACGGCAGTTGGTGGCCCGTCTGAACCACGAGCTGGGGCACGGGACGGTCCGGACCATCAAGGTGCTCGGCCCCGCGGCGCCCGCCCGCGGCTACGGCCGGCTGCGCGCGCCGGGGAGCAAGGGGCCGGGCGACACCTGGGGCTGACCGGGCGGTCGGACGGCCGGCGGGGGCGCGGATCGGATGGCGATCTTCCGGAACCCCTGACAGCCCTTCCAGGCGCCCTGGGCCCCCCAGGCGAGTATCGGGACATGTCCCGAGGGGATTCAGGGCGGCATATCTGCCCTCAAGGGCTGCCAAACGCCCATCTCTGTCAGTCGTACCGGTAGACTGAAAGCCAAACACTGTTGCTAGTGGCAACCGAGTCGAAACGCTGTGGTCGCACGCCCGCCCGCACGGGGTGGGCATGCGACCCGTGCTGTGCCAGAGAGGGCGCTTCGTGGCCGATTCCGGCAACCCCAGCCAGACCCCAGACCAGTCCGAGCAGGCTTCCTACACCGGTAGCAACATCCAGGTGCTGGAAGGCCTCGACGCCGTCCGCAAGCGCCCCGGCATGTACATCGGTTCGACGGGCGAGCGCGGCCTGCACCACCTGGTGCAGGAGGTCGTGGACAACTCCGTCGACGAGGCGATGGCCGGGCACGCCGACACCATCGACGTCACGATCATGGCCGACGGCGCCATCCGCTGCGTCGACAACGGCCGCGGCATCCCGGTGGACATCGTCCCCGGCCAGGACAAGCCCGCCGTCGAGGTCGTGCTCACCGTCCTGCACGCCGGCGGCAAGTTCGGCGGCGGCGGCTACGCCGTCTCCGGCGGCCTGCACGGCGTGGGCGTCTCCGTGGTGAACGCGCTGTCCACCCGGCTCTCGGTGGAGATCCACAGGGACGGCCACGTCTGGACCCAGGACTACAAGATGGGCGCGCCGACCGCCCCCCTGGTCAAGGGCGCGGAGACCGACCGCACCGGCACCACGGTGACCTTCTGGGCCGACGGCGACATCTTCGAGACCACCGTCTACTCCTTCGAGACGCTCTCCCGGCGCTTCCAGGAGATGGCCTTCCTCAACAAGGGCCTGTCGATCTCGCTGACCGACGAGCGCCCCGAGCACGCGGACGAGGAGGGCAAGCCGCTCTCCGTCACGTACAAGTACGACGGCGGCATCGCCGACTTCGTCGCCCACCTCAACTCCCGCAAGGGCGAGGTCGTCCACCCCTCGGTGATCGACTTCGAGGCGGAGGACAAGGACAAGGCGATCTCGGTGGAGATCGCGATGCAGTGGAACTCCTCCTACACCGAGGGGGTCTACAGCTTCGCCAACACCATCCACACCCACGGCGGCGGCACCCACGAGGAGGGCTTCCGCGCGGCGCTGACCGGCCTGGTCAACCGCTACGCGCGGGACAAGAAGCTGCTCCGCGAGAAGGACGACAACCTCTCCGGCGAGGACATCCGCGAGGGTCTGACCGCGATCATCTCGGTCAAGCTCGGCGAGCCCCAGTTCGAGGGCCAGACCAAGGACAAGCTCGGCAACACCGAGGCCAAGACCTTCGTCCAGAAGGTCGTCCACGAGCACCTCAACGACTGGCTGGACCGCAACCCCAACGAGGCCGCGGACATCATCCGCAAGTCCATTCAGGCCGCCACCGCGCGCGTCGCCGCCCGCAAGGCCCGCGACCTGACCCGCCGCAAGGGCCTGCTGGAGTCCGCCTCGCTGCCGGGCAAGCTCTCGGACTGCCAGTCCAAGGACCCGTCCGAGTGCGAGATCTTCATCGTCGAGGGTGACTCCGCCGGCGGCTCGGCCAAGCAGGGCCGCGACCCGCGCACCCAGGCCATCCTGCCGATCCGCGGCAAGATCCTGAACGTCGAGAAGGCCCGGATCGACAAGGTCCTCCAGAACACCGAGGTCCAGGCGCTCATCTCGGCCTTCGGCTGCGGCATCCAGGAGGACTACGACGAGTCCAAGCTGCGGTACCACAAGATCGTCCTGATGGCCGACGCCGACGTCGACGGACAGCACATCCGCACCCTGCTGCTGACCCTGCTGTTCCGCTTCATGCGGCCGCTGGTCGAGTCCGGGTACGTCTACCTCGCCATGCCGCCGCTGTACAAGATCAAGTGGGGCAAGGACGACTTCGAGTACGCCTACTCCGACCGCGAGCGCGACGCGCTGATCGCGGCCGGGGTGGAGGCCGGGCGCCGGCTGCCCAAGGACGACGCGATCCAGCGCTTCAAGGGTCTCGGCGAGATGAACGCCGAGGAGCTCCGGGTCACCACCATGGACGCCGAGCACCGCCTGCTGCTCCAGGTCACCCTGGAGGACGCCGCCCGTGCCGACGAGCTGTTCTCCGTGCTGATGGGCGAGGACGTCGAGGCGCGCCGCTCCTTCATCCAGCGCAACGCCAAGGACGTTCGCTTCCTGGACGTGTGACGCCTGCACCGCAGGCCCCGCACGTTCCAGTCCGCGTGAAAGGAAACTGACCACCAGTGGTCGACGACAACCGTCCCGAAGGCGAACAGCCCGAGACCCCCGAGCCCGCCGAGGCAACCGCCCAGGCGACGATGCGGATCGAGCCGGTCGAGCTCGAGACCGAGATGCAGCGCTCGTACCTCGACTACGCGATGAGCGTGATCGTCAGCCGTGCGCTGCCCGAGGTCCGCGACGGCCTCAAGCCGGTGCACCGCCGCGTGCTCTACGCGATGTACGACGGCGGGTACCGCCCCGAGAAGGGCTACTACAAGTGCGCCCGCGTCGTCGGCGACGTCATGGGCAACTACCACCCGCACGGTGACACCTCGATCTACGACACCGTGGTCCGCCTGGCCCAGCCGTGGTCGATGCGGATGCCGCTGGTGGACGGCAACGGCAACTTCGGCTCCCCGGGCAACGACCCGGCCGCGGCCATGCGCTACACCGAGTGCAAGATGATGCCGCTGGCCATGGAGATGATGCGCGACATCGACGAGGAGACCGTCGACTTCGCCGCCAACTACGACGGCCGCTCGCAGGAGCCCACCGTCCTGCCCGCGCGCTTCCCCAACCTGCTGGTCAACGGTGCCACCGGCATCGCGGTCGGCATGGCCACCAACATCCCGCCGCACAACCTCCGCGAGGTCGCCTCCGGCGCGCTCTGGTACCTGGAGAACCCCGAGGCCTCCGCCGAGGAGCTGCTGGAGGCCCTGATCGAGCGGATCAAGGGCCCCGACTTCCCGACCGGCGCGCTGATCGTCGGCCGCCGCGGCATCGACGACTACTACCGCACCGGCCGCGGCTCGGTCACCATGCGGGCCGTGGTCGAGGTCGAGGAGATCCAGGGCCGCCAGTGCCTGGTGATCACCGAGCTGCCGTACCAGGTCAACCCGGACAACCTCGCGCTGAAGATCGCCGACCTGGTCAAGGACGGCAAGATCGCCGGCATCGCCGACGTCCGGGACGAGTCCTCGTCCCGCACCGGCACCCGCCTGGTGGTCGTGCTCAAGCGCGACGCGGTCGCCAAGGTCGTGCTGAACAACCTGTACAAGCACACCGAGCTGCAGACCAACTTCGGCGCCAACATGCTGGCCCTGGTCGACGGCGTGCCGCGCACCCTGTCGCTGGACGCCTTCATCCGGCACTGGGTCAACCACCAGGTCGAGGTCATCGTCCGGCGCACCACCTTCCGGCTGCGCAAGGCCGAGGAGCGCGCCCACATCCTGCGCGCCCTGCTGAAGGCCCTGGACCTGATCGACGAGGTCATCGCGCTGATCCGGGCCTCGGCCAGCGCCGACGCCGCCCGCACCGGCCTGATGGGCCTGCTCGACATCGACGAGCTCCAGGCCAACGCGATCCTGGAGATGCAGCTGCGCCGGCTGGCCGCCCTGGAGCGCCAGCGGATCACGGACGAGCACGACGAGCTCCAGCGCAAGATCGACGAGTACAACGCGATCCTGGCCTCGCCGGTCCGCCAGCGGGGGATCATCTCCGAGGAGCTCACCGCGATCGTCGAGAAGTACGGCGACGAGCGGCGCTCGACCCTCATCCCCTCCGACGGCGACCTCTCCATCGAGGACCTCATCGCCGAGGAGGACATCGTCGTCACGATCACCCGTGGCGGCTACGTCAAGCGGACCCGCTCCGACCTCTACCGCTCGCAGAAGCGCGGCGGCAAGGGCGTGCGCGGTGCCCAGCTGAAGCAGGACGACATCGTCGACCACTTCTTCGTGACGACGACCCACAACTGGATCCTGTTCTTCACCAACAAGGGCCGGGTCTACCGCGCCAAGGGCTACGAGCTGCCGGACGCCGGGCGCGACGCCCGCGGCCAGCACGTCGCCAACCTGCTGGCCTTCCAGCCGGACGAGCACATCGCCCAGGTGATGGCCGTGCGGACGTACGAGGACAAGCCGTACCTGGTCCTCGCCACCCGGGCCGGCCTGGTGAAGAAGTCCGCGCTCAAGGACTACGACTCGCCGCGCTCCGGCGGCCTGATCGCGATCAACCTGCGCCAGGACGAGGAGGGCCAGGACGACGAGCTGATCGGCGCCGAGCTGGTCTCCGCCGAGGACGACCTGCTGCTGGTCTCCAAGAAGGCCCAGTCGATCCGCTTCACCGCGACCGACGATGCCCTGCGCCCGACCGGCCGCGCCACCTCCGGCGTCAAGGGCATGGCCTTCCGCGAGGACGACGAACTGCTCTCGATGAACGTCGTCCGTCCGGGCACCTACGTCTTCACCGCCACGGACGGCGGCTACGCCAAGCGCACCGGTGTGGACGAGTACCGTGTCCAGGGACGCGGCGGCTACGGCACCAAGGCGGCGAAGATCGTCGAGGGCCGGGGCTCGCTGGTCGGCGCGCTCGTGGTCGACGAATCCGACGAGATCATGGCGATCACCCTCTCGGGTGGGGTGATCCGTACGAGGGTTTCCGAGGTTCGTGAAACCGGACGTGACACCATGGGCGTCCAACTGATCAACCTCGGAAAGCGCGACGCGGTCGTGGGCATGGCCCGCAACGCGGAGGCCGAGGACGAGGAGACGGCGGAGGACGAGGTGGCGGGTACCGAGTCCACCGAGACGGCCGAGGGAGCGGAGACGGTGGTCGACGGAGACGTCGAGGCCTGAACCGAACCGCAGACCGGTGCCGCCGCGTCCAGAGTATGGATG
>NZ_JBHVET010000067.1:0-19093 GCF_042802135.1 Kitasatospora sp. NPDC057512 | reverse complement strand
GCCGAAGCGGCGACGGGGGCGGGGCGGGGCGGAGGGGTGGGTGTGGGGGCGGGGGGTGGGAAACGGCGGGATCACTTGCCAAGGGTCGGAACAACGAGCGGGTTTCAGGGGCGGCCCCGCCGCAGGACCGCCTCGGCCAGGTCGACGGCCTCCCGCACCGGCACCAGCCGGCAGTCGGCGTCGCCGATGCGGCCGGCCGTGACACCGCGGGCGGTGCGCAGGACCTCCGCGCCGACACGCCCGAAGTGGAGGTCGTCCAGGTCGGGGGCCCGGAAGGTGGTCCAGCCGTCCACCCCGACGCAGCGGTACTCCCGTACCGCCACGTCGGGCATGCGCAGGTCGGCGAGGTGGAAGGCGGTGAAGCGGTCCATCGGGACGCCGAGCATCAGCACCCGGGCGTCCAGGTCGTAGAGCCGTCCGAGCGGCGACTCCGGGCCGAGGTGGGAGGTGAGCGGGTGCTGGGCGGTGACCTCGCGGGCGAGTCGGCCCACGGCCGCCCAGGAGGTCTGCGGGTGCCGGCTGCGCAGGGTGCCCGGCCACGTGCGGACGGTTTCCGACAGCGCCCCCATGGAGGGCGACGCCGGGGTGGTGGCCGGATCGAAGCGGGGCATCCGGGCCTGGTAGTCGGCCACCTCCGCCGGGGAGAGACCGGCGGTGGCGGACTGGTGGATGCGGGAGGTGGCGGAGTTCTCGGGCGTGGCGGTGTAGGCGACGAGGGTGCCGTCGGGGCCCAGGGCGTCGAGCAGGGCCTCGACCACCCCGGCCGCCCCGCCGGGCACCGGTCCGAGGGCGCGCAGCGATGCCTGGACGTGCAGCACCGTGCCGGGACGGACCCCGAGGTCGGCGAGGTCGCGGACGAGGGGGTGGACGGGGGAGGCGACGGCGACGCCGCCGGCGCGGGGTTCGGTGAGGATGGCGTCTCCCCGGGGTCGAGGGCCCCGGGCGGGGGAGGTCCCGGGGCGGCGCGGGTGGAGGGTCAGACCCCGGCCCGTTCCCGCCGTACCCGGTCGGCCGCCTGCTCGGCGGCGGCGGGCAGCGACAGGTCGAGCCAGGGTGCCACGGTGGCACGCATGCCGTCGGCGAAGCGCGAGCCGGTCCCGGTCAGGGCTCCGGAGGTCGCCAGCCGCTCCACGGCCTCGGCGGTGTACCGCCGCCAGAGCGCGAACTGCTCCCGCGCCCGGTCGGCGGCCGTGCCCGGCAGTCCGTCGTACGCGAGGGTGCGGGTGCCCCAGTACTCGGTGACGGCCAGGTGGGCGTACGTGCCCTGGAGCAGCCCTTCGAGCGGCCGGGGGTCGGGCCGCCAGGGGGCGAAGTACAGGGTGGGGTCGGCGCGGTCGTACAGGTCGGTGAGGTCCAGTACGGCGCCGAGCTTGACGTGCTGGAACTCGTGCGCGAGCAGCAGGGCGAGGGTCGGCGCGGTGGCCGGCCGGGCGATGCCGACCGCGCCGTACGCCTGTCGGGCCGCCGAGCTGACGTCCCGGCCGGTCGGGCCCGGCCGCAACGGGGTGACCGTCGTCAGGCCGGCCCGGATGCCCTCCGCGTACCCGGGCAGGTCGCGCCCGAGCAGTTCCCAGGCCTCACGCAACGCGCCCGTCCAGTCGAGCAGTTCGCCCTCGGAGAGGCGGTCCGCGACGGGGTGGTCGTGGCAGTCCCGCAGCGGGTCGGCGTCCTCCAGGGCGACCGTCCAGCCGCCGGCCAGCCGGACCCGCCGCAGCGGTTCGTCCAGCTCGGTGCGCACCGTGCCGTCGGACGCCCGCACCGCGAAGCCGTCCGCCCGCCCGGTGACCACGGCCTCGCCGTCGGGTACGGCGATCCGGCCGAGCGTCGGCAGGTGCAGCCACCCGCCCCGTACGGGCACGGCCACCGCGTCGCCCCGGCCGGCCCGCACCGCGGCCGCCGCGGCGAGCGCGGCCAGCGGGCCGAGCCCGACCGGGAGGTCCCCGGCGAGCCGGCGGGCCGCCCAGGCGCGGGCGTACGGGTGGGCGAGCACGGTGTCCACGGCGGCGGGGGCCGCCGTGTCGAGCTCCGCCAGCAGGGTCCACGCCTCGGCCCGCCCCTGTCCGGAGGCGTCCCAGGCGGCGGCCAGCATCGCCCGGGTGAGGGCGAGTTGGGAGCGGCCGAGCGCGGTGACGGTCTCCGCGCTCCCGTATCCGCGCGCGAGCTCGTCGAGTTGGGACGGGGCGAGCGCGCCGGGCAGCAGCGGCCCGGCCTCCGGCGCTGGCACACCGGGCACACCGGGCGCCCCGGCCGGCTGCGCCGGTACGCCGTCGCCGGAACTCCCGCTCCCCGCAATGCCCTTGATGAACGTCATGAGATCACCGCAGTAGACGGAGGGATGGTCGAAGCTGCCTCCTCCATCGTCGCTCCGATAGCGGTGGGCGTACAGCCCGCCACCGCAGGAGCGGACCACGGAGCAGGCGCGGCAGGCCTCGCTCAGTCCGGCCAGGCCGGACTGGCGGGCGGCGATGCCGGGGTGGCGGGCAAGGTCGTCGAGGCTGTGCGCGAAAACGTTCATCCCGGTGGCGGGCGCGCCGTCGTACGCGGTCTTCAGGCTGTCGGCCTGCTCGAAGGTCCCGTCCGTCTCCAGGACGGCCAGGTCGGAGGGTTCCAGTCCGAGCGACTCGGTGAGGCTGGAGAACCCCCGCAGGGTCCGGTGCACGGACTCGAAGGTCCGTACGGCGAACGGCCGCCCGTCCGTCTCCCACAGCCCGTGGACGGTCAGCAGCCAGTCGGCGTACGGGGTGGCGCCCAGCTCGGCGGGGCGCCCGGGCGGCTCGTCCCAGGTGGCGTGCGGGAGCAGGAAGTCCACGGCGGGCGGGCGGAGTTCGGCCAGTGCCCGGTACACGGCCGCCGGGTCGTTCCGGACGTCCATCGTGCACAACAGCCCGGCGAACAGGTGCCGGTACCCGGGCTCGTTCAGCAGCGCGACCGCCCGCAGCACCTGCGGGTGGCTGCTGCGACCGTCGGCGAACCGCCGGTGGCGGTCGTTGGCGGCCCGGTCCCCGTCCAGCGAGATGCCGACCCTGATCTCCTGCTCCGCGAACAGTTCGCGGAACTCCCGGTTCAGCAGCACGCCGTTGGTGTGGATGCGCAGGTCGAGGGCGCAGCCGGGCGGGAGTGCCGCCCGGAGCGCCTCGGCGGCGCGGCGCAAGCGGTCCGGGCCGGCGAGCAGGGGTTCTCCCCCGTGCAGGACGACCCGGACGGCGGGCAGCCGGTGGGCGGCCGCGTGCTCGCCGATGCGCTCGGCGGCCTTGGCCAGGATCCCGTCCGCGATGACCTTCGGCCGGGAACGCCAGCTGCTGTCCGCGTGTTCGTAGACGTAGCAGTGGTCGCAGGCCAGATCGCACCTGCTGTGCATCTTGACCACGAACTGTGTCAACGGCAGCGGAATCGACGTCGTCATGGAACTGTTCGGTTCGCTTCGATCGGCTCGGTCTGCTCGGCCTGGGTTCCGCCGGGGGTTCCGGGCCGGGTCAGATCGAGGAGTTGAAGGCAGCGACCGGCACGAGGCCGGAATCCGCGCCGGGGAGCGCGCGCTGGAGCCGGGAGGCGAGCCCTTCCGCGCCGAACGCGGCGAGGTCGGCGAGCGAGGGGCGTTCCGGCGTCTCCTGAGGGTCAGTGAGCTTGCCGGCCGGCCTGGTGCTGGTTACCGGAGTCATATTCGTTTCCTTAGGCGCGGTTAGGACCTGCCGAGGGTGGGTAAGCCCACCCGGTTGCGACCAATGTAGTGCCCGCGAAGACTCCGCGCGGCACCTTGCGGACTCACGTTGGGCTCCCCGGGCGGCCGACGTCGTACGACAGCGCGTTGGGCCCCCAGAATTCACCCGTTCAGCGGTCGCGCACTTCGCCGTGGCGCGCGCCGAAGCGCGTCGCCGCGGCCCGTGCCCGAACAACCACGCGGACCAGCCCCTGGCCACACCCCGGGAGTGCCCAGGGAAACCCCCGGACAACCACCCCGCCGGGCCAAGCATCCGACAAGCCGGATTCATTCCCCCGGCCCATCGAGCCCCCGGACGGCCCGCACCAGCTCCCGGGTGAACTCCAGCCCCGCCGCCGTCAGTTCGCCGCAGCCCAGGAGCGTCTCCCCGGCGCTCAGGGTGTGCGTCCGCCAGCGGGCGGACTCCCCCCGCGCGCGTGCGGCGTCGCCCGCCGCCGCGTCCGCCCCCGCCGCCGCCCCCGCCGCCGCCTCCGCCCGCCAGAAGTCCGCCACCCCCAGGTGCGCGTACGCCCCCTGGAGCAGCGCCCCGGCCGGGCGCGGATCGGGCCGCCAGGGGGCGTGGTAGACGGCCGGGCCGTTCGGGCTGTGCAGCGGCACCAGGTCCAGCAGGGCGCCGAGTTGGACGTGCAGGAACTCGTGCACCAGGGCCAGCGCCAGCAGCACCGGATCGTCCGGCAGCGAGGCCGCCACCGCGCCGTACGCCCGCCGGGCGGCGGCGCTGACCGCCTCCCCGCCGGGGGCGGGCCGCAGCGGCACGACGGTGGTCACGCAGGCCGCGACGGCCCGTGCGTGACGGCGGTGGCGGCGCACCAGGATCTCCCAGGCCTCGGCCAACCGCCGCTCCCAGAGCGCGAGTTCCACGCCGTTCAGCGGTCCGGCCGGCGGACGCCCGTAGTCCACCCGGCGCGGGCCCGCGTGGTCGACCGTCGGCGCCCAGCGCAGCCCGTCGCACTCCAGCGCGAGGGCCGGGCCCGGGCCCGGGCGGAGGAACCCGCCCAGCCCGCCGAGTGGAACGCCCTCTCCCGCCGCCGCGCCGCGCAGGCAGTCGGCCGCCCAGGCGTCCAACTCGGGCCGCAGCAGCACCTCCTCCCAGCGCGCCCGGTCGTCCCGCTGCAGCGCCCGCACCCGGGCGTACGCCTCCCGGTAGCCGTCGTGCTCCGGCACCGCCCGGCGCAGCGCCAGCAGCAGCAGCGCCCGCTTGCTCAACTGCCCGGCGCGCAGCAGCCGGACGGCCTCCGGCCCGCCGCGCGCGGCCGCGATCGCCCGGAACGTCGCCCGGTCCACGCCGTGCCGGGGCAGCCCGTCCGCCCCGCGCGCGCCCGGCACTCCGGCCGCCACCACCTCGTCCGTCCCCGCCACCGTTCCTCCTCGTGCGTACGGCCTCCGGCCCGGTCGGCCGGCCCTTCGCCCAACCCGCCCCGCCCGCCGACGGTCTCCCCGTGCCGGGGTGGATCAGCCGGACGGCGGCCGGGCATGACCCGGACGGGTGAGCCGGGGAACTCCTCGACGCCCCGAACCCTCCGATCCGGCCCCCGCCGACTCCGCCACCCGCGCCGCCTGCCCGGGCGACTCCGCCAACTCCGCCACCCCCGCCCGCAGCCGCCCCGCGATGTGCCGGATCAGCCGGTCCAGGTCCGCGCAGTACACCGACGGCTGCCCGAAGCCGCCCTCCGCGTACCGGTGGGCGTACAGCCCCCCGCCGCAGACCCGGGCCAGCGGGCAGCCGGCGCAGACCGGCCCGAGTCCCGCGAGGCCGCGCTGGCGGGCCCGGAAGGCCGGGTGGGCGCCCGCCCGGACGAAGCCGTGCCGCCACACGTCCAGGCCGGTCCCCGGGGCGCCGTCGTAGGCCACCTTGAGGCTGTCCGCCTGCTCGATCGTCCCGTCCGTCTCGACCACCACCAGGTCGACGGGCGCCAGCCCGACCGCCTCGCTGGCCGCCCGCCCGCCGAGCAGCAGCACCGCCAGCTCCTCGAACAGCCGCACCCCGGTCTCCCGGCGCGGCGCGCCGTACCAGCGGTCGAAGGCGGCGATCAGCCACTCCCCGTACGGCGCCGGCTCCGTGCCCGACGGCGGCGCGTGCGGCACCGTCCGGGGCGGGGCGCCCGGCGGCGGCTCCCGCCAGGTCGCGTGCGGCAGCAGCAGGTCGAGCCGGGGCGGCGCGAACTCCAGCAGCGCCTCGTAGGTGGCCACCGGGTCGGAGGCCAGGTCGACGACGCACAGCAGGCCGGCGAACAGCTCCCGGTGCCGCCCGGAGCCGAGCAGCCGCACCGCCTCGGCGGTGCGCGCCCAGCTGCCCGCGCCGGAGGGCAGCCGGCGGTGCCGGTCGTGGCCGGCCGGGGTGCCGTCCAGCGAGACCCCGACGGCGACCCGGTGGCGGTGCAGCACGTCGAGCAGTGCCGGTTCGTCCAGCAGCCGCAGCCCGTTGGTCTGCACGGTGAACCGCACCCGGGGCCGGACGGCCGCCAACTCGCCGAGCAGCGCGTCCAGATGGGCCGCGCCGACGAGCAGCGGCTCGCCGCCGTGCAGCACCACGGACACCTCGTCCAGCCCGTGCTCGGCCGCGTGCTCGTCGATCCGCCGGGCGGTGCGGCGGACGGTCGCGAGTTCCATCCGCCGCGGCCGCCCGCGCCAGCTCTGGTCCGCGCCCTCGTACACGTAGCAGTAGTCGCAGGCCAGGTTGCACCGACTGTGGATCTTCAGCAGGAACTGCCGGAACGGCACCATGCCCGTGAGCCTAGGCCACCGGCCCCGGCGCGGGGACCACGGCGGCTGACGGTCCGTCACACGTGCGGCGGCTCCACGTCGGAGTCCAGCCGCGTCCCGGCCCGCACCGCGATCGTCGTCGGGTGCTCCTCCCCCAGGGTGATCCGGGCCCGGCGGATGCAGTCCGCCCGCAGCTCCGCGGCCCGCTCGGCGTACCCGAGGGCGGCCAGCGACAGCGCGAGGTTGGAGTTGATGCCGATGGCGTCGTAGTGGTCCTGGCCGAGGGCGGCGGTCATCAACGGCTCGGCCTCCAGCTCCAGTTCGAGCGCGGCCTGGAGCTCCCCGGCCAGCGACAGGTCGTTGGCGTGGTTCATCATCGCGATCGGGATGTAGAGGTGGTGCGCGCCGAGGACGGTGCGGAACTGCGCCAGCGTACGGCCGGACAGCTCGCGCGCCTCCGTCGTGCGCCCCGCCAGCCGCAGGTACACCGAGAGGTTGTTGGCGCCGGCCAGGGTCACCGGGTGGTCCTCGCCCAGGTAGTCGCGGTACCGCGACAGCGCCCGTTCGGCCAGCGGGATCGCCCGCCCGGTGTCGCCGAGCGCGTTGAGGTCGCTGGCCAGGTTGGTGGCGGCGGCCAGGGTGTCGGGGTGCTCGGCGCCGTTGATGTCCAGGTAGCGCTGGTAGATGTCCTCGTCGATCTCCAGCGCCTCGTGGTACCGGCCGGCCCGGCGCAGCGCCACCGCGAGGTTCTTGCGGGCGCGCAGGGTGTCGGTGTGGCCGTCGCCGATGGTCTGCTGGTAGATCCGGACGGTCTCCTCCAGCAGGTCCAGGGCCTCCCGCAGCCGCCCGGTCTCGCGCAGGTCGCGGGCGTAGTTGGAGGCGGAGGAGAGCGCGTAGAGGCTGTGCGCGCCGAGCGCGTCGCGCTGCTGGAGGTAGTTGCTGCGGTGCCGTTCCAGGGCGGCCCGGCGGTCGCCGGCCAGGTAGTCGGAGACGGCGAGGTTGTTGGTGATCATCAGGGTGCGCGGGTGGTCCGGGCCGAGGGTGCGCCGGGCGGCGTCCAGGGTGCGGCGGTCGAGCGCCCGGGCCTCGTCGTAGCGGCCGAGGAAGCGCAGGTCGGCGCCGAGGCTGTTGGCGACGGCGAGGGTGTGGGAGTGCTCCGGGCCCAGGGTCGCGGTGAAGCGCTCCAGGATGTCCCGGTCCATCTCGTACGCCTCCTGGAGGGCGCCCTGGGAGCGGCGGATGTTGCTCAGCTGGGTGCGCAGCATGAGCGTCTGGGCGTCGTTGTCGACGTCGAAGCCGGGCCCGCCGTAGCCGTCCTGGCGCCAGTGCTCCAGGGTCCGCTCGGCCAGTTCCCGGCCGGACTCGTGCAGGCTGCGCTTCCACTGGTAGCGGACCGAGTCGATGATCCACTGCCGGACGTCCTCGTCGGCGCTGTCGAGCGCCCCGGACGGCCAGAGGTGGGGCAGGAGTTCGGCGTACTCGGCCCAGTTCGCGGGCACGTCCGGGTCGCCGGGGTTGGCGGTGGCGAGCGCGGCGTGGACGACGCCGCGCAGTTCGGCCCGCCGGTCCTCCTCGACCTGGTCCCGCAGCACCGCCTGGACGAGCCGGTGCACGGTGATGGTCTCGCTGCCCTGGTCGGTGCGGGCGAGCCCGAACCGGTTGATGGCGCGCAGGAACTCGCCGATCGCGAGCTTGTCGCGGGGCGCGCGCGGGGGCAGCCGCAGGGCTCGGGTGACGGCCCGGCTGTAGAGCAGCCGCATCGGGATGGCGTCCGGGCCGAAGAAGGCGCAGATCTCCAGGATCTGGGCGGCCGGGGCGTTCATCCGGCGCAGCTCCTCGACCGAGATGCGCCAGGTCGCCGCGGCCGAGTGCGGGTAGTCGGCGGCGCGCAGCCGGGTGCGCTCCAGCATCTCGGTGAGCTCTTCGTCGAGCAGTTCGAGGTAGGTGGCGATCGGCATCGACGTCTCCTGGAGCCAGACGGCGGCCTGGCCGACGGCGAGCGGGAGGTCGCCGAGCCGGTGCGCGACCTGGTCGGCGTCCTCCGAGGAGAGGCCGCCGTTGAAGCGGCGCAGCAGCCGGACGCTCTCCTCGCGGAGGAAGACGTCGACCTCGACCAGGCCGGCGTGCCGAGCCCAGCCCTGGTTGCGGGAGGTGATCAGCACGTGCCCGCCGGAGGAGCCGGCCGGCTGCCAGGGGGCGAGCTCCTCGGGGGTCCCGGCGTTGTCGAAGACGAGCAGCCAGCGGCGGTACGGCTGGCCGCGGCGCAGCGCGTCGAGCACGGTGGCGGCGGTGTGGGCGACGTCGTCGCTGGTGGGCACGCCGAGCCGGGGCGCGAGTTCGGCGAGCTTCTGCGGGATGTTGGCGGGCTCCTCGGCGGGCACCCACCAGACCACGTCGTAGGCGGCCTTGAAGCGGTGCGCGTACTCGGCGGCGATCTGGGACTTGCCGGCGCCGCCGAAGCCGTAGAGCACCTGGCTGAGCACGGCGGCGGGCCCGCCGGTGAAGCGGTTGCGGAGCAGTTCCAGGAGCTTGCCGCGGCCGATGAAGGCGGCGTTGCGCGAGGGCGCGTCCTGGACCTGCGGGGCGGTGCCGGGGAACCGCGCCGGGGCGGCGAACTCCCCGCTGTCGGTGTCGGATTGACGGCTGCTGCCGGGCGGCGGGCCGAGTTCGGCGTAGAGCTGGGACTCGGCGCCGACCGCGGAGGAGCGGACCAGGTCGGGCGCGGGCTGCCCGGCGAACGGGCGGGGCACCGGTTCGTCCGAGTCCTGGAGCCGGAAGGCGACCAACGCCGGTGAGCCGGAGGCCAGTTCGCGCCCCTGGAGGAGCTGCCAGGCCTCGGCGGCCCGGGGCAGCGCGGTGTACTCGGGCGAGAGCAGCGCGAGCAGCCGGCCCTGGCCGTCGACCGGCCCGGCGACCTCGGGCGGCCGGGAGCCGGAGTACGGTTCGGCGGCGCTGTGCAGGGAGGTCTGGTAGCCGAAGCGGGTGAGCGTCCCGGCGGCCCACTCGGCCCACATCCGGTCCTCGGGCGCGTAGCTGACGAACACCTGGCGCGGCACCGCGCGGGCGGAGCGCAGGTAGGCGCCGTACAGCCGGCGGCGGGCCTCGGCGGTGAGCGGGCGCAGGGTGCGGACCCGGCCTTCGGTGATCCAACCGGCCAGCCGTTCGAAGGCGTTGAGCAGGCTGCGGGCCTCCTGCGGCCGGTCGGCGACGGTGGCGGGCACCTCCTCGTAGGCGTAGAAGGGCTTGTACGGCACCTCGACGTCGGCCCAGTAGCCGGCCCGGCGGTCGCCGGCCAACCAGCGGCCGAGGTAGGGGGCGAAGGCCTCGCGGGCGTAGTCGCGGCCGGCCTCCAGGCGCTCCTGCTCGGCGTCCTCGACCCGCATCGGCACCGGCAGGACCCGGATCGCCCGCTCCTCGGCCTCGGCGATGGCGCGGGCGGCGTCGACGCCGCCGCGGATGTTCTGGGCACTGAAGGTGAAGCAGTCCACCACGGTGTCGGGCATCAGGACGGTGCAGATGCCGGAGGTGTCGCTGACGCCGGTGCGGCTGTCGATGAGCACGTAGTCGTAGCCGCGGGCCCAGCGTTCGCGCAGCTCGCGCAGGAACTCGCCGCCGCGGATGTCCCGGCCGTAGTAGAAGCTGCGCCAGTTGAAGCTGGTGACGGCCGCGCCGTAGGCGGCGTTCTGCCGGCCGGCGGGCAGGAAGTCGAGCCGGCCGCCGGGCGGCAGGTCGAGGGCGAGGCCGCAGACGTAGCCGTCCAGGCGCCCGGGCTCGTCCAGCCAGGCGGCCGGGGACTGCCCGACCGGCCCGGTGGCGGAGGGCAGCGCCTGCTTGACGTAGGAGCGCAGCAGGTCGATCAGGCCGTCGGTGGAGTGCAGTTCCGGATCGACCAGCAGCGGGTGGTAGTACCGGTGGAGGCCTGGCGCCTCCAGGTCCCAGTCGACGACCAGGACGCGCAGGCCGCGGCTGGCGAGGATCCAGCCGACGTTGGCGAGCGCCATGGTGCGGCCGGTACCGCCCTTGAAGGAGTAGAACGTGACGACCGATCCCGGTCCGCCGCGCTCCGGCTCCGCGCCGGACTCAGTGGTCATCGTGCTTCTCCCCCCTCAGCGGGGCGGCGGTGTCCTTGCCCCGGCTCTGGTGCGGCAGGTCCGTGGAACCCGGGAGGCCCCGGTCGGTGCGTGCGGGCCCCTGGCGGGGCCCCGGCGGGCCGGCCGGGATGGCCAGCCCGGGCAACGCCGGGCCGGTGTCCGGGCCGCCGCCCGGACCGAAGCCGAAGGCGCCGCCGCCATCGTCCCCCCAATCCAGGTTGTCGTCCATGAGCTTGTTCTGAGCGACCGTCACCATGATGGTGAGATCGCTGTCGAAGCTCTCCCGGCTCACTTTGACCCGGAACAAGTGCTCCAGGTCGCTCCGGCGCAGCCAGTTGCGCCGGAACACGTCGCGCACGCCCGCCCAGAGCGCGTCGCGCTCCGGCCCGTCGGCCGGGTCGTCGCTGCCGGCGGGCACCATCACCCCGGTGACCGGGTGGTTCTGCTCGTCGTACGCGCGCAGCGCGGAGCGGTAGCGCTCGCCGCCGGCCACCCACGGGTCCACCAGCAGGATGCTCACCTGGCTGTCCTCGCGGGCCTGGTCGAGCTTCTCGGCGAGGGCGGTGTCGACCTCCTCCAGCGTGGTGGTGTGCCCGGCGCCGGTGATCACCTGCTGGGCGCGGGCGGCCAGGGACGGCTGGACGGGCGGGTGGTACGGCGCCCAGTGCCACGGCTTGGTGCCGTACCAGCCGCCCGCGCGGGAGCCGCCGCCGACGGCCTCGGGGGCGCGCCCGGCCGCGATGAACAGCCGCACCATCCCGGGGGCGGAGGCCACCGGCGGTGCCGCCGGGGGCGGGAAGTAGCCGCGCACGGCGCCGAGGTCGAACTCGGGCAGCTCGCCGAGCCGACGCGCGGCCGCGTCCCGGACCCGCTCCGCGACCACCCGGACCACCTGCTCGTACGCCCCGCCCTGCGCGGTGCGCAGCAGGGCCCGCAGGCCGTACCGGGCGTAGGCCTCGCCCATGTCCGGCTGGGCCCACTGGATCTTGTTCACCTCGTCGGCCAGGCCGCCCGGCTCGACGGGCTCCCAGAGCACCGGGACGAGCGCCGAGATGAGCTCCCCGGTGTCCTCGTGGTGGCGCCGGACCCGGCCGCGGAAGGCGGTCCACTCCTTGCCGCAGTAGAGGCTGGCGAAGTAGGCCGGCGAGTAGAGCGCGACCATGGTCCGGCTGCGGCCGAGCATCGTGGCCAGCTTCTCGGCCCAGTCGTCGCCCAGCCGCAGCCGCTCGGTGTCCCGGTAGGCCAGCTCCTCGACGCGCACGCCCGTGCCGACCAGCCGGCCGAGCTCGTCCCGCAGGTCGTTGAAGAACTGGTTGACGAAGGCGTCCTCGGCCTCGTAGTCCCGGCGCGCGTAGCTGAAGAAGAAGTACGGCCGGTGCTGTTCGTGCTCCATCACCTGTTCCCCCCGTGCCCGACGGTCCGCGACGGCGCTGGTTTCATACCCCAGCATGTCGCGAACTCCACCGCCCGTGCAGGGGAGTTGGGGGATTCGGCTGCCCGCCGGGGTTTAGCCGGTGGCCAGGCGCACTCCCCCGGCCGGGGGCGCTCCGGCGCTCGGGGGCGCGCCGACGGGGGCGCGGGCGCCCGTCGGGCCCGACACGCCGGGCGAGGGGCGCGGACGCCGGACAGGGGCGCGGGCGTGCGGGGACAGCGCGCGGTGCGTGGCGCGCGGTGCGCTACCGGTCGAGCGCCGACTGGAAGGCGGCGAGCGGCTCCGCGCCGGGGGTCAGGGCGTCCGCGACCACCCGGCGCAGCAGGTCGCCCAGGACGGTGTCGGGCAGGGCGTCGAGTTCGTCGAGCGGCAGGGCGGCGACGTCGACCAGGTCAGAGCCGAGTCCAGCGGCGGTTTCCGCACCGGTGACGCCCATCAGTCCCTCACTCGATCGTGTCGGCACAGCGGGCTGCCGGCCGCAAGTGCATCGACCCAGGTCCGCGACGGGCATCCTACACCCGGGGAGTGACGGTCCATCAGCTCCGCGCGGGCGCCGCGCGGAGCCTGTGGGCCGAACGGATCACGGGCAGAGCCGCTCCACCCGCCACCCCGTCGGGCTGGACGGGTCGGCGACGTAGCGGAGCCGGTCGTGCAGCCGGTTCTCCCGACCCTGCCAGAACTCGACGCTCCGCGGGACCACCCGGTACCCGCCCCAGAACGGCGGGACGGGCACGCCCTCGCCCTCCGGGTAGCGGCGCTCCAGCTCGGCGTACCGCTGTTCGAGGACCTCCCGACCACCGACCGGGCTGGACTGCTCGCTGGCCCAGGCGCCCAGCTGGGAGCCGTGCGGGCGGGTGCGGAAGTAGGCGGCGGTCTCGTCCCGGCCGACCTTCTCCACCCGGCCCTGGACGATCACCTGCCGGGCCAGCGCGATCCACGGGAACAGCAGCCCCGCGTACGGGTTGGCGGCCAGCTCGGAGCCCTTGCGGGAGCCGTAGTTGGTGAAGAACACGAAGCCGCGCAGGTCGTAGCCCTTGAGCAGGACGGTGCGGGAGCTGGGCCGCCCCTCGGCGTCGGCGGTGGAGAGCACCATCGCGTTGGGCTCCACCACCCCGGCGTCGTCGGCGTCGTGGAACCAGCGGGTGAACTGGCCGATCGGCTCGGGCGCGAGCTGCTCCTCGACCAGGCCCTCGTGGCTGTAGTGCTTGCGCATCACGGTGAGGTCCGGGCCGGGGCGGGCCTCGTCGGCCAGGGTCCGGTTGGCGGGGCTCGGGGGCGTCGACTGGGCGCGATCCGGGGTCTGCACGCCAACATCATCCCGTACGACAAGCAGCGGGCACCGCTACCTCCGGACAAACCCCGGTGGGAGATCAGGTGACCCCCACCGCTTGGCCGCCCGCCCTGCGGGGAATTGTCCGGAACCGGACGTTCGGCTCCGGGGAATCCAGGGGTTCCGCGGGCCGCCACGGGCCCGTTCGGCTCCTCCGACAGGGAAAGTCAAGCGGGTCGACGGGAAACATCACCATCGTGGTGTATGGCGCAATGCACCCCGTGCCTGTCACCCTGGCACCGAGTGCCAAACACCATTCGGTCACTGGCGCGCCGCCCCACCACGGCGGAGCGCCGATCACAGAACTGAGGGAGCCGTCGCATGTCCGATTTCGTACCCGGGCTTGAGGGAGTCGTCGCGTTCGAGAGCGAGATCGCCGAACCCGATCGTGAGGGCGGCGCCCTGCGGTACCGCGGTGTCGACATCGACGACCTGGTGGGCAGCGTCTCCTTCGGCCACGTCTGGGGCCTGCTGGTGGACGGCAAGTTCAACCCCGGCCTGCCGGCCGCGGAGCCGTTCCCGATCCCGGTGCACTCCGGCGACATCCGGGTCGACGTGCAGTCGGCGCTCGCCATGCTCGCCCCGGTCTGGGGCCTCAAGCCGCTGCTGGACATCGACGCCGAGCAGGCCCGCGACGACCTCGCCCGGGCCGCCGTGATGGCGCTCTCCTACGTCGCCCAGTCGGCCCGCGGCCAGGGCCTGCCGATGGTCCCGCAGAGCGAGATCGACAAGGCCGAGACGGTCGTCGAGCGGTTCATGATCCGCTGGCGCGGCGAGCCGGACCCGAAGCACGTCAAGGCCGTCGACGCCTACTGGACCTCGGCCGCCGAGCACGGCATGAACGCCTCCACCTTCACCGCCCGGGTCATCGCCTCCACCGGCGCCGACGTCGCGGCCGCGCTCTCCGGCGCGGTCGGCGCGATGTCCGGCCCGCTGCACGGCGGCGCGCCGTCCCGCGTGCTCGGCATGATCGAGGAGATCGAGCGCACCGGCGACGCCACCGCCTGGGTCAAGAACGCCCTGGACAAGGGCGAGCGCCTGATGGGCTTCGGCCACCGCGTCTACCGCGCCGAGGACCCGCGCGCCCGGGTGCTGCGCCGCACCGCCAAGGAGCTCGGCGCGCCGCGCTTCGAGGTCGCCGAGGCGCTGGAGAAGGCCGCGCTGGAGGAGCTGCACAACCGCCGCCCCGACCGCGTGCTGGCCACCAACGTCGAGTTCTGGGCCGCCATCATGCTGGACTTCGCCGAGGTCCCGGCGCACATGTTCACCTCGATGTTCACCTGCGCCCGGACGGCCGGCTGGTCGGCGCACATCCTGGAGCAGAAGCGCACGGGCCGGCTCGTGCGCCCCTCCGCGCGCTACATCGGCCCCGGCCCGCGCCGCCCCGAGGAGATCGAGGGCTGGGACGCCATCGCCCGCTGACCTCCGGTCGGCGGCTACCGGACGAGCGTCCGGTCAGTGCCCCTGAGCAGCGGGTCCGGCTCCGGTCGGGCCCGCTGCCGCACACTCCCGGGCGGCCCCCCGAGCAGCCGTGACCACAGTCTCAGCGGGCGGACGGCCGTACCCCGCCGGGCCCCCGGCCGGTAGGCTGCGCGCGTGGCTCAGATCCAGATCCCCGCTGACATCAAGCCCGCAGACGGCCGTTTCGGCTGCGGACCGTCCAAGGTGCGCCCCGAGGCCCTGAGTGCCCTCGCCGCCACCCAGACCTCCCTGCTCGGCACCTCGCACCGCCAGGCCCCGGTCAAGAACGTGGTCAAGCGCGTGCGCGAGGGCGTGAGCAGCCTGTTCTCGCTGCCGGACGGCTACCAGGTCGTCCTCGGCAACGGCGGCTCCACCGCCTTCTGGGACATCGCCGCCTTCGGCCTGGTGCGGGAGAAGTCCCAGCACCTGGACTTCGGCGAGTTCTCCTCGAAGTTCGCCTCCTCGGTCAAGGCCGCGCCGTGGCTCGGCGAGCCGACCGTGATCAAGACCGCCCCGGGCACCCACCCGCTGCCGGTCGCCGAGGCCGGCGTGGACGTCTACGGGCTCACCCACAACGAGACCTCGACCGGCGTCGCGATGCCGATCAGGCGCCCGGCCGGCGCGGACGAGGGCTCGCTGGTCCTGGTGGACGCCACCTCGGGCGCCGGCGGCCTGCCGGTGGACATCACCGAGACGGACGTCTACTACTTCGCCCCGCAGAAGTCCTTCGCCTCCGAGGGCGGCCTGTGGCTGGCCACCTTCTCCCCGGCCGCCCTGGAGCGCGCCGCCGAGATCGCCGCCTCCGGCCGCTACATCCCGCCGTTCTTCTCGCTGCCGACGGCCATCGACAACTCGTCGAAGGACCAGACGTACAACACCCCGTCGCTCTCCACCCTCTTCCTGCTGGCCGACCAGCTGGAGTGGTTGAACGGCAACGGCGGGCTGGACTGGGCGGTCGCCCGCACCGCCGACTCCTCGTCCCGGCTGTACTCCTGGGCTGAGAAGTCCCCCTTCGCCACCCCCTTCGTGGCGAACCCGGCCGAGCGCTCCCAGGTGGTCGGCACCATCGACTTCGACGAGTCGGTGGACGCCGCCGCGGTCGCCAAGGCACTGCGTGCCAACGGCATCGTGGACACCGAGCCGTACCGCAAGCTGGGCCGCAACCAGCTGCGCATCGCGATGTTCCCGGCGATCGACCCGGCGGACGTCGAGGCGCTCACCCACTGCATCGACTACGTGGTCGAGCAGCTCGCTCAGGTCTGAACCGGTCCCGCGAGGACACGGCCGAGGGCCACCGCCGACGGGCGGTGGCCCTCTCGCCGGTCCCGGGCGCCCGGGGCGCCGCTGTGCCCGGACGGGCCCCGGGCAGGCCTCAGGCAGCCCTCGGACGGGCCTCAGGCAGGCCTCAGCGGCCGACCAGCGAGCTGATCAGCACGACGACCAGCATCAGCACGAGGGTGCCGGAGACGATGCGCATACGAGTCTTGGGATCCACGGTCAACGAGCGTACCTCCGGCCCACCCCGGACTCCGCCGGGGCCCTGCCCCACCGCCCCCACGGCCCGCCGACCCTCAGCCCTCAGCCCTCAGCCCCAGTCGGCCAGCGCCCAGGAGCGCAGCGTCACGTAGTGCGCGGAGCCGCCGCCCGGGTCGCTGCGCACCAGGTGCAGCTCGGCGGCCTCCCACTCCGGCCCCCGGTAGTCGGCCAGCGCCGCCACCAGGCCGTCCAGCTCGGCCGCCGCGACCCGCTGCACGGCCCGCCGGTGGCCGCGCGAGGAGCCCGCCCGGGCGAGGGTGAGGTGCGGGTGGAAGACGAAGTCGTCGGTCGCCCCGGTGACCTCGGCGGTGGCCTCCGTGACGGCCTCGGCCAGCCGGCGCAGCGCCCAGGCCTGGCCCTCGACCCCGGCCCAGAGCACCCGGTCGCCGAACCGCCCCGCGCCCGCGATCCGCAGCCGGTGCACGGGGTTGACCTCGGCGACGGCGGCCAGGCCCGCCTCCAGCTCCGGCAGCCGTTCGGCGGCCACCTCGCCCAGGAAGGCCAGGGTCAGGTGCCGGCCCTCGGCGCCGGTCCAGCGCAGCCGCTCCGCCCCGGGCAGCTCCCGCAGCGGAGCGACCGCGTCGGAGAGCCCCTGCAGCGCCCCGGTCGGCGGCAGCACCGCCACGAACAACCTCATGGACCAATCTTCCCGCGCCCGGCCGTCTGGGGTAGAACGGTCTTCCATGAAGATCCGCAACGGGGGGTCCGCGGACGTCCCCGACATCCTGTCCCTGCTCGACGGCGCCGTCTCCTGGCTGGCCGCCCAGGGCCGTACCGGCCAGTGGGGCGACCAGCCGTTCAGCACCAACCAGGCCCGGATCGACCAGGTCTCCTCGTACGCCGAGGAGCCGTTCCTGATCCGCCTCGCCGTGGACGAGGACGGCCGTACGGTCGGCTGCTGCGTGGTCTCCGAGGACCGCGGCCGGTGGATCCCCGCCGTGGAGGAGCGCGAGCTGTACGTCCGCAACCTGGTCACCGACCGCACCCGCAAGGGCTCCGGCATCGGCGCCGCGCTGATCGCCGACGCGATCGAGGAGGCCCGTCGGCGCGGCATCGGCCTGCTCCGGGTGGACTGCTACGGCGGCGCCGACCGCAAGCTGGTCGGGCGCTACCGGGCGCTCGGCTTCACCGAGACCGTGGCGTTCGAGGTCGAGCAGCCGCACGGCCTCTGGCCCGGCCAGGTGCTGGAGATCCGGCTCTGAACCGTCCGTCCCTGAACCGTCCGGGCCCCCGGGGCACCCCGGGGGCCTGACGGAGCATCAGCAGGCCGCCACCAGCTCCGACTTGCTCGCCGCACCGGTCCGCGGCACGAAGGCCACCACCCGGCCGCCGCGGCCCGGGTGCAGGTCGAACCGCACCCGCAGGTCCGCGCTGCGAGCCAGCACCAGGCCGACCGTACCGGCCGCCGCCGCGGACACCAGTCCGCAGGCCAGCAGGCCGAGCCGGGGCCCGTACGAGGCGGTCACCCAGCCGACGATCGGGGCGCCGATCGGCGTGCCGCCGGTGAAGACCAGCACCAGCAGGCCCATCATCCGGCCGCGCATCTCGGGGTCGGTGGACAACTGCAGCATGGAGTTGACCGAGGTGTTGAAGCTCAGCCCGAACACCCCGATGAGCATCAGCAGCAGCGCGAAGGTCCAGTAGTCGGGCGCGAACGCGGCGACCACCTCCAGCGCTCCGAAGGCCAGCGCCGCGCCGACCAGCCGGCGCAGTCGCGGCACGCCCCGGCGGGCGGCGAGCAGCGCACCGGCCAGCGAGCCGATCGCCATCGCGGTGTTCAGCAGGCCGTACTGGCCCGCGCCCACCTTGAAGGTGTCGTACGCGAACCCGGAGAGCAGCGTCGGGAAGTTGAAGCCGAAGGTGCCGATGAACCCGGCCAGCACCATCGGCCAGAGCAGCTCGGGCCGCTCCCTGACGTACCGCAGGCCCTCGCGCAACTGCCCCTTCTCGCGGGCGATCGGCGCGGTCGGGCGCAGTTCGGACTCCCGCATCGCGAGCAGCCCGCCGATCACGGCGGCGAAGGACAGCGCGTTGACGGCGAACGCCCAGCCGCTGCCGACCGCGGCGATCAGCAGGCCCGCGACGGCGGGGCCGACCAGCCGGGCGGTCTGGAAGTTGGCGGCGTTCAGGCTGACGGCGTTGGCGAGGTCCTTCGGGCCGACCATCTCGGAGACGAAGGCCTGCCGGGTCGGGTTGTCCACCACGGTGACCAGGCCGAGCAGCAGCGCGAAGGCGTACACGTAGTACGGCGTCACCACGCCGCCGACGGTCAGCACCGCGAGGCCGGCGGCCAGCAGGCCCATCGCGCCCTGGGTGTAGATCAGCAGCCGGCGCTTGGGCATCCGGTCGGCGAGCACGCCGCCGAACAGGCCGAGCAGCAGCATCGGCAGGAACTGCATGGCGGTGGTGATGCCGACCGCGAGCGGGCTGCCGGTGAGGCTCAGGACCAGCCAGTCCTGGGCGATGCGCTGCATCCAGGTGCCGGTGTTGGACACCACCTGGCCGGCGAAGTAGTAGCGGTAGTTGCGAACGCGAAGGGAGGAGAACATCCCCCCGGGCCTCGTGAAGCGGGCGCCTGTGGGAGATGTGGCCGATTGGGATCGGCCGGGAGCGGCGGGGTCCGCCGCGGTGCGTTCGTCGGGGTCGTCGTCGCCGTTGCCGGGCAGTCCCGTGGGGGCGGGTGCCTGGGCTTCGGCGTCCGCGGCGCCGGCCGCGGCGGGGTCGGTGGTGGGCTCGTCGGTGCGGATGGCGGCGCTGGCTGCGGCCGTCGGTGTCACGTTGGTCTCCCCTCGCGGCGGGGGGGGCCCGGGGGGGGGGGGGGC
>NZ_JBHVET010000066.1:7291-19135 GCF_042802135.1 Kitasatospora sp. NPDC057512 | reverse complement strand
CCACCGACTCGGTGGGCGCCGCCCCGCTGGTGTGGCAGTACACCTACGACGGCGACCGGCTCACCAAGGCCTGCGACCCCGACAACCGCTGCACGACCTACCACCACACGACCGGGTCGCACTACCGCAGCGTCGTGCTCGACTCACGGCCCGACGCCTACTGGCGGCTCGCCGACGCTCCCGGCTCCCCGACCGCCGGCAGCGAGGTGAAGGTCAACCTCGGCAAGGACGACGGCGGTTACCGGAACGTCACGCTCGGGGTCCCCGGCGGGCCGGCGGCCGGCTCCGGTGCCACCGCGGCGACGTTCAGCGGCAACTCCTCCGTCGTGCTGGCCGACGGCCAGGCGGTGAGGAGCCGCAACCTCGCGGTGGAACTGTGGTTCCGCACCACCGCCTCCGGCCCGCTGTTCGGGCACCAGAGCAGCCCGATGGGCCAGGACTCCACCAGTTCGGTGCCCGTGCTGTACGTCGGTACCGACGGTGTCCTGCGCGGCGAGTTCTGGTACGGCAAGGCCGCTCCGCTGATCGGCGGCCCGGTCGCCGACGGCAGGTGGCACCACGTCGTCCTCAGCGGCGCGGTCGGCAGCCAGACGCTCTACCTCGACGGCCGCCGTACCGCCTCCGTCGACGGCACCATCGAATCCGAGGGAGTCACCCGGACCCAGATCGGCGCGGCCTCCAGCGGCACTCCCGCCGGCGCCTGGCCCGGCTGGCCGAGCGACCGCCGGAACCAGTGGTACTTCACCGGCGACATCGCCGAAGTCGCCTACTACACCCACCCCTTGGGGGATGTCGCCGTCGCCGGGCACCACGCCGCCGGGCAGCCGGCCGATCTGCTCGACCGGATCACCCTGCCCTCGGGCCGGACCGCCTCGGCGATGACCTACGACACCGTCAACGACCGGATCAGGACCAGGACCGACCACAACGGCGGGCTCTGGCGGCTCGACGCACCCACGGTCAGCGGCTCGGCCGACAACCCGGTGCGCACCGTCCTGGTCACCGACCCCGGCAACCGGTGGCACCAGTACGACTACGACGCGTTCCGCGGCCGCATCCTGCGCTACATCGCGCCGTCGGCGACCGACCCGGCCGCCGACCCGCAGCACCCCACCGCCCCGCCGACCTCGGCGCCGCCCTGCCCGCCGCCGCCCGGCAGCGACCCCGGCTACTGCGGGGGACCGGTCGGGGGCGGCTCCACCTGGTCGGGCGGGCCGATCAAGGGCCAGGGCGTGCGCAGCTACGACTACGACGCCGACGGCTTCCAGAGCGCCGTCACCGACGAAGTGGGCCACCGGATCACCTTCGGCCACGACGCCCGGGGCAACGTCACCAGCCGGACCACCTGCCGCACCGGCCCCGCCGACTGCCAGACGGCCTACACCTCCTACTACGTCAACCCGGACAACCCCTTCGACCCCCGCAACGACAAGCCGACCGACACCAGGGACGCCCGGTCGGCGAACCCGGGCGACAACACCTACCGCACGCACACCGACTACACGGCCGACGGCCGGGTGGCGGCCACCACCACACCGGACGGGGCGGTGGTCCGGCAGACCTACACCGACGGCTCCGAGGCCGCGTACCCGCCGGGCGGCGGCAACACGCCGGCCGGGCTGGTCAAGGCCACCACCGACGCCAGGGGCAAGACCACCGCCTACCAGTACTACGCGAGCGGGGACCTCGCCCAGGTCACCGGACCGACCGGCGACACCACCC
The DNA here is from genome assembly GCF_042802135.1 of Kitasatospora sp. NPDC057512. Taxonomy (NCBI): domain Bacteria; kingdom Bacillati; phylum Actinomycetota; class Actinomycetes; order Kitasatosporales; family Streptomycetaceae; genus Kitasatospora; species Kitasatospora sp. NPDC057512. The sequence goes on along the minus strand of NZ_JBHVET010000066.1, from coordinate 17,413 downwards.
GGTACGGCTACGACCCCCTCGGGCGCCGCACCGGCGAGACCCGGCTCTCCGACGGGCTGCCCGGCGGGTCGGCGACCACCTCCTACGCCTACGACAGCGCGTCGCGACTGGTGAGCACCACCGAACCGGGAGCCGCCAACGTCGTCACCGGTGCCGTCCACACCGCCCGCACCAGCACGGAGTACGACGCGGACGGCAACCCGACCAGGGTCCGGGTCGACGACCTCACCGGCGGCGACCGGAGCCGGGAGTACCGGTACGACTACGACGACCGCGGCCGGCTGGTCAAGGCGACCGACCCCGAGCAGAAGGCCACCGGCTACGGCTACGACGGGTTCGGCAACCGGACGTCCGTGACCGACCCGACCGGTACCGTCACCGTCTACGCCTACACCGCGCGCAACAAGCTCTACCAGGTACGGCTGCACGGCTGGTCCGGCGACGCCCCCGGCGGCGACACCGCGACCCCCAGGCCCGACCTGGTCCTCGAATCCTTCTCCTACGACCAGGCCGGCCGGGTCACCAGGCACTCGGACGCCATGGGCCGCACCCTGGTCTACGGCTACCACCAGGACGACCTGCTGCACACCGTCACCGCCACCGGTGTCGACAACTCGCTCGACGTCACCCTGGAGGAGAACGGCTACGACGCCGCCGGGCACCTGACCAGGAAGGTCGAACCGGGCAAGCGGGCCACCGCCTACGAGATCGACGCCGCCGGGCGCACCAGCGCGCGGACCGAGGACCCCGGCGGCCTGGACCGCAGGACGGCCTACACCTACGACCCGGCCGGCAACGTCCTGAAGACCACCCGGACCGGCAAGCCCTCCAACTTCACCGGCTACAGCACCGCCACCCCGGAGACCGTCTCCTACAGCTACGACGACGCCGGCCGGGAACTGACCGCGACCGTCGCCAACGCCCCCGCCCCGAGCGTCACCAGCCGCGCCTACTACCCGAACGGCCTGCTCAAGAGCATCACCGACCCGCGGGGCAACGCCCCCGGTGCCGACGCCGCCGCGTACACCACCACCTTCGGCTACGACCAGCTCGGCCGACCGACCACCGTCACCGCACCGCCCGTCAGCGCCGAGAGCGGCGGGAGCCGGCCCGGGCCCGTCCGCCCGGTGACCGCGACCGGTTACGACACCTTCGGCGCCATCGCCCAACTGCGCGACCCGCTCGGCGCGGTGACGACCACCGACCACGACGGCAACGGCCGTCCGGTGCGCACCACCAGCCCCTCCTACACCCCGCCGGGCGCCACCCAGGCCCTCACGCCGACCCGTACCACCGGCTACGACGACGCCGGACGGGTCAGCAGCACCACCGACCCGCGCGGCAACACCACGCGCTACGGCTACGACCAGCTCGGCCGGGTCGTCTCCGTCCAGGACCCGAGCCCGGACGGCACCCGCCCCGGCGGCGTCTGGAGCCACACCTACACCCGCACCGGCGAGCCGCTCTCGACGACCGACCCGCTGGGCGCGACCGTCCGGTACACCTACGACGACCTGGGCCGACCGGCCACCCGCAGCCTGATCGAGCGCAAGCCGCAGACGGTCACCCTCACCACCGGGTACGGCTACGACGCCGCCGGCCGCCTGACCACCGTCACCAGTCCGACCGGCGCCCGGACGAGCTACACCCACGACGCCCTCGACCAGGTCCTCACCACCACCAGCCCGGCCAACGTGGTCACCACGTACGGCTACGACCCGGCCGGCCGCCCGGCGCAGACCACCGACGCCGCCGGCCGGGTCCGCACCTCCTGGTACGACCCGGCCGGCCGGTTGGTCGCCACCACCGACGCCGCGCCGAACGGCGCCGAACTGCGGTCCGTCAGCACCTCCTACGACCTCGCGGGCAACCCCGTCGCCCGCACCGACGCGCTGGGCCGCACCACCACCTGGACCGTCGACGCCCTGAACCGCGCCACCGGCCAGAGCGAACCGGTCGCCGACGGTCAGACCATCACGACCTCGACCGGCTACGACGCGGCCGGCCGGCCCACCCGCTACACCGACGGGCGCGGCAACTCCACCACGACCGGCTACAACAGCCTCGGGCTGCCCGAGTCGGTGGTGGAGCCCGCCACCAAGGCCCACCCCGGCGCGGCCGACCGCACCTGGACCACCGGCTACGACGCGGCCGGCAACCCCGTCGCCCTGACCGAGCCGGGCGGTGTCACCAGGCACCGCGGCTACGACAACCTCGGCCGCCTGACCGGCGAGACCGGCACGGGCGCGGAGAGCCCCACCGCCGACCGGGTACGGGAGTACGACCCGCTCGGCCGGCTCACGGCGGCCGACGCCCCCGGCGGCCGGGACACCTTCGAGTACAACGACCGCGGACTCCTGGTCGCCACCGACGGCCCGTCCGGCAAGTCCGCCTTCGGCTACGACGAAGACGGCCTGCTCCTCACCCGGTCCGACGCGGCCGGAACGGCCACCTACACCTACCTCAACGGCCGGCTCTCCGGCATCCGGGACGGCCTCACCGGGACCACCACCGGCGTCGGCTACACCACGGACGGTCAGGTCGCCCGGCTCACCTACGGCTCCGGCCACGTCCGGACCTTCGGGTACGACGACCTCGGGCGGGTGTCCAGCGACACCGTCAAGAACGCCGCGGGCACGACCGTCACCTCGGCGGTCTACGGCTACGACCTCAACGGCAGACTCACCGCCAGGAACACCACCGGCGGCGCGGGGGCGGGCGGCAACGCCTACGGCTACGATCAGGCGGGCCGGCTCACCTCCTGGACCGACCCCGGCGGCCGGGCCACCGCCTACGCCTGGGACGCGGCGGGCAACCGGGTCGGCAACGGAGGCCGCACCGCGGTCTTCGACGAGCGCAACCGGCTGCTGGCGGACGGCGACTCCACCTACACCTACACACCCCGGGGCACCCTCGCGGCCCGCACCCCGAACGGCGGCAGCGCAGTCCCGGCGTCCTTCGACGCCTTCGGCCGACTCGTCTCCCAGGGGACGGCGGCCTACAGCTACGACGGACTGGACCGCGTCGCCACCCGCAACGGCACCGCCTTCGCCTACAGCGGGGCGGCCGGTCTGCTCGCCTCCGACGGCGACACCCGCTACGCGCGCGGACCGGGCGGCGAACCGGTCGCCCTCCAGCAGGGAAGCGTCAAGCGGCTGACCCTGACCGACCAGCACGGCGACCTGGTCGGCGGCCTCGATCCCGCCGACGGCGGCGCGGGACCGGCCGACTCGGTCGCCTTCGACCCCTTCGGCAACCCGACCGCCACCACCGGGGCGAAGCGCTCGCTCGGCTTCCAGGGCGCCTGGACCGACCCGTCGACCGGCCAGGTCGACATGGCCGCCCGGTGGTACGACCCGTCGCGCGGCGCCTTCACCTCGCGCGACGACGTCGCCCTGTCCGCCACCCCGTCGGGCAACGCCAACCGCTACCTCTACGCCGGGGGTTCACCGCTCGACGGGACGGACCCGACCGGGCACGAGACCTGCCGGGCGCGGTCCTGGCTGGGCGCCCTGGGCTGCCTGCTGACCCGCGGCCTGGGCGCGGCGGGGGAGGAGAACCGGGGCACCGGCACCGGCCTCGGCACGGGCAGCTTCATGGACCTGGACATGGTCGCCAACCCCATCCCGCCCGACTTCGACCGGCAGTTGGCCAAGGTGATGGCCGAGGCCTGGGCCGAGGCCATGAGGAAGTGCGGCGTCCTGTGCGATCCGCAGTGGGGCAACAGGACCGACCCCTACGCGGACGACAAGCTCCTGGCCTGCGGCGGCAACGGCCTGCACTCCCGGTACGGCCAGGCCTGCGTGCCCAGGCCGCGCCGCGACGACCCGTCCGAGACGGAGACCGAGCCCGAGCCGACCAGGCCCCCCGCGTGGCGGCCCGCCGAACCGCGGGCGGGCCGGCCGATGCCTCCGCCGGACCCGGCGATCAGGGCCCGTGCGGACAACCAGGTCCGCGCCCGGACCGTCCCCGTCGACGTTCCCGCGCGGCTCGGCATCCCCGCCTTCGCCGACCCCGGCGAGCAGATCAGCTGCGGTCCCTCCTGCCCGGCCGCCAGGGCGGGCGCGCAGAGCCAGGTCGTCACCGACGCCGAGCAGGTCTGGAAGCAGTTCCGGGACGTCCTGGTCGACCCGTCCCACAGCATCGTCGCGGTCCTGTCCGACCTCACCGACACCGCGCCCGCCGGTGGGCCGGCCCCGGCGCAGGCCCTCTCCGGCGTGGAGTGCTCCACCGACGGCCGCCGGCGCTCCGACGGCAGCGGGGCCGCCGACGTCCGGTCCTGCGAGGGGACCGCGGTGGTCCACCACCACGGCGGCCAAGGCGCGAACCTGCACTTCAGCGTCGAGGTGATGCACCCGAACGGCGACGTCTGGCACACCGAGCTCAAGCCCACAGCCGACGAGAAGGCCACGATCATCAGGAACTACGGGGGGCCGAACGGACATACGACCTACGGCTTCAGGCTCCCGAACGGCCCGGCCGCCTGGGAGTACCTGGAGAAGAACGTCAACACGATGGGGAAGGAGCCCTACAACTTTCTGACGAACAGCTGCCTGACCTACGTCTGCGCCGTCCTGCAGGCCGGTGGGGTGACGGACATCCCCGGTACCAGGGCCAATTGGGCTAAGGAGGGCTTCCGGTCCGTCTTCCGGAACGACGGCTGAGCGGCCTGGTCCGGACCCCCTGGCTAGTAGTCCCAGGACATCGTGGTGGTGATGGCGGCCAGGAGCAGCCAGCCGATGAGGGGGATGGCGAGGGTGAGGGCGAAGGGCCACTGGGCGGTGATGAGGGTGATGCTGCCGATGACGGTGAAGAGGATCAGGAAGGGGAGGACGGCGACGGGGAGCGCCCAGCTGGCGAGGCGGCGCAGGAGCAGGCCGTAGACGGCGAGGACGGTTCCCGTGCCGACCAGGAGGGCGAGTTTGAGGGCGGTGAGCCAGGGGGTGCTCTGGACGGCGGAGCGGTGGCCCTGGTGGGAGAGCTCGACCACGCGGCCCCTCCAGAGGGTCAGGTCCACGTTGACGCCGTTCTCCAGGCTCTCGTAGAGGCCCTCGGTGACGCTGTAGGTGGCGGCGGGCACCGTCTCGCGGGAGACGGTCAGGTCGTAGGTGGTGGAGTCTCCGTTCGAGTCGGTCCTCCTGCCCGTCACCCGGCCGGTCTCGTGCCCGGTGCAGTCCGCGCCGGGCGCGGTGGCGGGGGCGCCGCAGACCGGGGCGACACGGTAGGCGAGCGCCTCGTCGTAGGCGTCGACGAACCAGGAGAAGCCGAGGGCGACGGTGGACAGGCCGACGACGACCAGCAGGGCCTGGGCCACGATGCGGGCGACCGGGGCGGTGGACCGGCGGGTGTGGTGCCGGGGGCGGGAGGCTGTCTGACGGGGCGGCGGAGTCGGGACGCGGTCGGTCGGCGGCTCACTCATCGTCGTCGCTCAGCACTGGTCCCGCCGGCTCGCGCTCGCGGCGCAGCCGGTCCCGGAGCTCCGCCGTCTCCCGCGGCCCGTCGCCGCCGGTGACCTTGATCCGCGCGTCCATCGCACTCCCTCGGACTCGCCCGGGTGTGTCCCGGGTTCAGGCGGGATGATGGCAGGGATCGGCGGTGGCGGGGGAGTGGCCGGACGAGCTTGTGACCGACTTGTGGAACTCGGCCGGGGCATGGGGCTGGTGACGGGCCCGGCGGCTGGTCAGGGCAGCAGCAGGCCGGCGAGTTCGTCCAGCAGCTCGGTGACCCTGCGCGCCTTCTCCGGGTCGGGGACGGCCTTGGCGATGACCGGCTCGGCGGGCCGGGCGACGTGGGCGCGGATGGCGTGCCGGGCCGGCTCGGAGACGGTCAGCAGGGTGCGCCGCCCGTCGGCCGGGTCGGCGGCGGCGTCGAGCAGGCCGCGCTCGCGCAGCCGGGCGACGGAGACCGAGACGTGGCTCTGGGCGAAGCCGGTGCGGACCCGGATCTCCTGGACGGAGGTGGCGGGGTGGCGGTACACGTCGGAGATCACGGCGATCTCCCCGGCGCTGAGGTGCTCGGCGGCCGGGTCGGTGATCATCGCGCGGCCGAGTTCCGTCAGCCGCTTGCCGAGTCTGAGGAGTTGCACGCCGTCCATGCCCGCAAGGGTACATCTTCACCGATGCATCTCCACCAATACATCTATGCTGATGCATCGGCGCCGATGTAGATTTCCTGGCATGACGACCTCCGAACCGCTCAGCCCGGTCTCCCGCACCGCCCTGTCCGTCGCCCGGGTGCGGGCCTACGAGAGCTCCCGCCCCGACCCGCTCTTCGTCGACCCGTACGCCCTCGCCTTCGTTGACGCCGCCGGCCTCGAACCCGCGCTCTCCGGCCCGGTCAGCAGCCTCGCCAAGGCCCTCGTCGCCCACGGCATCCTGCGCACCCGCTTCTACGACGACCGGCTGCCGGCCGCCGGCGCCGACCAGGTGGTGCTGCTGGCGGCGGGCCTCGACACCCGCGCCTACCGGCTGGACTGGCCGGCCGGCACCCGGGTGTTCGAGCTCGACCTGGGTCCGGTGCTGGACTTCAAGCAGCAGGTCCTGGACGGCCTCGGCGCCGTACCGAAGGCCGAACGCACGGCCCTGCCCGTCGACCTGGTCGACCCGCGGTGGCCCGAGCGGCTGGTCGCCGCCGGCTTCGACCCGACCCGGCGCTCGGTCTGGCTCGCCGAGGGGCTGCTGGTCTACCTCGCCCCGGACGAGGCCGCCGGGCTGCTCACGGCGGTGGCCGGGCTGGCGGCCCCGGGCAGCCGTCTCCTGCTGGAACAGGGCGGGGACGTGAGCCGCACACCGCAGGACCCGGCGCTCACCCACCTCACCGGCCTGTGGCGCGGCGGGCTCGGCCCGGGCACCGGCGACTGGCTGGACGGGCACGGCTGGACGGTGGAGACCACCGCCCTGACCCGGCTCGCGGAGACGTACGGGCGCCCGCTCCCGGACCCGTCGACCACGAGGGCGTTCATCGAGGCGGAGCGGCGGGCGGTGCCCGGCGGGGGCGCTCAGGGCTGATCGGCATCGCGGTCGGACTGCGGCGTCAGGCGGATGCCGGAGGCAGTCGGCCGGGGCAGGTCCGGGCGGGTCCCGGGCGGACCGGCGGGGACGGCCAGCCCCGGTATCGTCGGCTCGGTGGCGAAGCCGCGGGCCTGACCGAGCCCGAAGGGGTCGCCGTCGTCGCCCTGCCGGTCCAGGTTGTCGTCCATGAGCTTGTTCTGGGCGATCGTCACCATGGTGCTGAGGACGCTGTCGAAGTTCTCCCGGCTCACTTTGACCCGGAACAAGTGCTCCAGGTCGCTCCGGTGCAGCCAGTTGCGCCGGAACACGTCGCGCACGCCCGCCCAGAGCGCGTCGCGCTCCGGCCCGTCGGCCGGATCGTCGCTGCCGGTGGGGAGGATGACCCCGGTGAAGGGGCGGTTCTGGTCGTCGTACGCGCGCAGCACGGAGCGGTAGCGCTCGCTCCCGGCCACCCACGGGTCCACCAGCAGGATGCTGACCTCGCTGTTCTCGCGGGCCTGGTCGACCTTGGCGGTGAGGTCGGCGTCGATCTCCTCCAGCGTGGTGGTGTGCCCGGCCGCGGTGAGCACCTGCTGGGCGAGCATCACCAGGGACGATTGGACGGGCGGGTGGTACGGCGCCCAGTCCCACGGTTCGGTGCCGTACCACCCACCGCCTGCGGCGGCGGCCTCGGAGGATGTGCCGGCGGCGATGAACAGTCGCACCATCCCGGGGGCGGACGCCGCAGCGAGTTCCATCGGGGCGGGGAAGTAGCCGCGTACGGCGCCGAGGTCGAACTCGGGCAGCTCGCCGAGCCGGCGTGTGGCCGCGTCCCGGACCAGTTTTGCGACCACCCGGACGACCTGCTCGTACGCTTCGCTCTGCGCGGTGCGCAGCAGGGCCCGCAGGCCCTGCCGGGCGTAGGCCTCGCCCATGTCGGGCTGGGCCCACTGGATCTTGTTCACCTCGTCGGCCAGGCCGCCCGGCTCGACGGGCTCCCAGAGCACCGGGAGGAGCGCCGGGACGAATTCGCCGGTGTCCTCGTGGTGGCGCCGGACCCGGCCGCGGAAGGCGGTCCACTCCTTGCCGCAGTAGAGGCTGGCGAAGTAGGCCGGGGAGTAGAGCGCGACCATGGTCCGGCTGCGGCCGAGCATTGTCGCCAGCTTCTCGGCCCAGTCGTCGCCCAGCCGCAGCCGCTCGGTGTCCCGGTAGGCCAGCTCCTCGACGCGCACGCCCGTGCCGACCAGCCGGCCGAGCTCGTCCCGTAGGTCGTTGAAGAACCGATCCACCAGGCTGTCCTCGGCCTCGAAGTCCCGGCGCGCGTAGCTGAAGAAGAAGTACGGGCGCGACCACTCCTCGATGCCTCCGGGCCGGAGGGTGGGGGAGGACTGGACGCTCACCGTCCGCAGGGGCGGTACGGCCCGGGGTAGGGGCGTCGGTGCGGGTGGGCCAGGATGGTCGCCACCCAGCAGGGTGAGGGCGTCCGGGCTGACCACGGCGAAGGGCGGGCCGTCCGGTGCGGGTCCAGAGCCGCTGCCGGTGCCGGTGCTGGGGGCCACGGCCGGGAAGGTCTCCCGGGCCGACCCGGCGTGCTGCTCGATGTACCCGCCGACCCGGCGCAGCAGGTCGACGGTCTGCCAGGCCGCTGACCGAGGCAGCGTGCGCAGCAGGACCTCGCGGACGCCCGGCCGGAAGGCGTACTGGCCGTCCGCGCCGGGCAGGGCGGTGAGCAGGCCGCTGAGTATGAGTTCGGCGAGTTGCTGTGGGCGCGGGCGCGGTTCGACGGCGGCCTGGACCAGCCGCATGACCGGTAGGTGCGGGACGCCGACCGCCAAGTGCCCCGCGAGCCGGAAGGCCCCCGGCGAGGCCACGGCCCGGAACCGCAGCACCAGGTCCTGCGCAGACAGCCTGCCGGGGTCCTCGCCCTCGGGCGCGGCGGAACCGGTCGTCAGGAGGCGGCCGGCCGCGCCGGGCACCCGGCCGGTGCGGCCGGACACCAGCTGCGCCCAGTGCGCCAGCCATTCGCCGGTGGGCTCCAGGACCGGCACCGGCATCCCGGGCCCCGCCGCATCGGCCCGGTAGGGCGTGAAGCCCAGGTTCGCGTTGGGTGCTGCCTCGCCGGCCGGGGAGAAGACCCCGGCGGTCGCGGGCAGGGCCGTGCGCCGCCACAGCCGCTCGGGCAGCGGCTGGACGACCGCCGTGGCCATGGTGGCGGCCCGGTCGCGCAGTGCCCGGTGCCACGGACTGGGCGTGCCCCCGGGCGCCCACCACTGCGGCCCGGCGCAGTCACTGACGACCAGCAGGACGGTCCGGTCCGGCCTGGAGGCCGGCATCCGCAGGCTGCGGGAAGCGGCACCGCACGGCACGCGCAGCAGTCGGACCGTACGGAAGAAGCCGGTCTGGGCGGCGAGGTGGTGGAGTTCCCTGGCCAGCGGGCGCCAGACGGTCATGGTCGGCCCGTCGTCGAAGGCGATCACCAGGTCGAGCCAGCGCTCGGTGCCGCGGCGCAGCACCGGGAGCCAGCAGTGCGGTACGGCGTTGTGCGCCGCGATCCGGTGGGCCGTTCGAACCTCGTCGAGCTCCCAGCCGCGCGTGGTCGGGACCCGGCGGGACAGTGGCCGCAGGGCGCGTTGGAGGGCGAGCGGGCGGCGGAGCAGTGGAGGAGCGGGTGTGCGGAGCGGCAGGTGGGGGCCGGGTGCGGTACCGGTCTGCGGCTCGACCGGCGTCGTCCCGGGGGCGTGCAGGTGCGCGGCCGGCGCTGTGGCCTGGTCGTCGGCGGGGACCGGCGCGTGGCCGGTTCCGGTGCCCTGCCGGGCCGCTGCGCCCGGGGGCGGTGGGGTGGGGTTGTGCGTGCTGTGCCCCGCGAGCCAGAGCAGTTCGGCCAGCTCGGTCGGCGAGGGGCGGTGGCCCGACACCTGGGTGAGGACCGCCGCCAGCCGGGCCAGCCCGGTCGGCCCGGCTGGCTCGGCCTCAGAGGAGGTCATCGCCACCGGTTTCCGGCCCGAGGTAGGCCATCAGCTGCTCGGCGAGTTCGTCGCGAGAGTCGGCGTCCAGACCGGAGGTGCCGGTCAGGAAGACGGCGTTGAGGAGCTGGTCGGTGGCGAGTTCACCGGCCTCGGCGCGGGTGAGGAAG
>NZ_JBHVET010000066.1:0-7281 GCF_042802135.1 Kitasatospora sp. NPDC057512 | reverse complement strand
GTCGGCGGGCGTCGGCGTCGAGCTCGCCCAGGTGGGCTCGGACGATCTCCTCCAGCTCTTCCGGCCCCGGGCGGGTGAGCCGGAGGGTGACGCAGCGCCGCAGGAAGGCCGGGGGGAACTCCCGTTCGCCGTTGCTGGTCAGCACGACGAAGGGGAAGGCCCGGCAGCGGACCCGGCCGCGACGGACCGGCACCCGCAGGTCGGTGCCGTCGATCATCACCTCGGCCTCGGGGGTGGCGCGCGCGGCGCGCACCAGCTCGGGGATCTCGTACCGGCCGCCCTCCAGGATGTTCAGCAGGTCGTTCGGAAGGTCGAGGTCGCACTTGTCGACCTCGTCGATCAGCAGCACCCGGGGCCGCTCGTACGGCAGCAGTGCGGTGCCGAGCGGGCCCAGCCGCAGGTGGTCCTCGACCGCCTCGCCCGGTGCGGGCCCGTGCGGTCCCGTGCCGGCGGCCCGGCTGGCCGCGTACAGCCGGGACAGCGGGTCGTAGCTGTACAGCCCGTCCTCCAGGGTGGTGCGGCTGGTGATGTTCCACCGCAGCACCGGACCGAGCGACAGCTCGCGTGCCACGGCGTACGGCAGGCTGGACTTCCCGCTGCCGGGCGGGCCGGTGACCAGCAGCGGGCGGCGCAGGTAGAGGGCGGCGTTGACCAGCTGGACGGTCGCCGGGGTGGGCCGGTAGGTGCGCGCCCGGTGGTGGTGCTCGGGGGAGGCGTCCGACTCCTCCTGTGGCGGGGCGAGGGCCGGCCCTCCGTCGAAGGTGCGCCAGGGCGGCGGGGCGGGCAGACGCCGGATGCCGTCGTGCGGTTCCGAGGCGCCGGTGAAGACGGGCCAGAGGGTCATGCGGGTCCTCTCCAATGCTCCTGGTCGACCGGCGACAGCCGGTAGCCGCCCGGCTCCGGGAAGCAGCGGGGGTCCTCCCACAGCAGGGTCAGTCCCCGGGCCCAGTGGGCCGGTTCACCGTCGTGGACGAAGGCGTCCCTGCGCAGCGCGTGCACGTACTCGGGCAGCTCGGCCGGTGAGACCGAGGCGAGCTGCTCGGAGAGCCGGTCGAGGAAGCTGCGGCCGGCGCAGCCGTCGGCCGTGCCGGGCCCGTGGACGCCGGTACAGCCGGTGCGGGGCCAGACGACGATGGGTACGGCGGCGTTCAGGCTGGCGGCGAGCAGTCGCCTGGTCTCGGCCAGCTTCGGCGGCCGGCCGAAGCCCACCGGGTGGTGGGTCGAGCCGAGTCGGACGGTCAGCCGGTCCGCGGCGTGGGTGGTTCCGCAGTCGATCCGCTGGACGACGGAGGTGCTGAGCCGGTCCAGGCTCTCCCACTTCTGGTGCAGTTTGAACTGCAGTGCGCCGCTGCGCCGCCGGTCGATGTCCATCAGCACGACGGGGGAGAAGCAGCCGAGCGGTGTGCTGTCGTCCTTGGCCCGGTGCCATTCGTCGAGCGGTTGGTTGAGCCACTCCCGGGGGACGGCGAAGGCGATCAGGGCGCTGCCGTGGTGGTCGAGTTCGTGGAACGCGGCGTCGATGTGGGAGACCACGAAGTCGCGGATCCGGGCCTTCGGCAGCGTCCGGGTGCCGACCAGGTGCCGGTGGCCGTCGCGGAACGCGGAGATCTCGACCATGAACGAACCGGGCCCCGAGCCGCTGCGGTCGATCTCGACCAGGATCGGCGACCAGCGGGGCCGGTCCTGGGAACCCGCCGGCGGGGCGCCGGGCGTCGGCTGGTGCCGGCGCAGCCAGCGCCGGAGGTCGAGTTGCGCCACCGGGTCCTCCGTCCGCGCGGCGAGCGTCTCGACGAAGGAGCTGACCGGGCACCCGCCGGGCGCCGCGACGACCTCGGACATCAGGTACCAGGCGAGGTCCCAGTAGGAGTCGAACTCCCAGGAGGGGTGGGCCGGCCCCAGCGGGCCGACCGCCTCGGCGTACATGGCTTCGAGCTCCTCGGGCCGCGCGGCCTTGCCCAGTCCCACCAGGACGGTGCGTAGCAGGCGCTTGGACTCGGGACCGAAGCGGGGTGTGGGGATGAGGTCGGCGGCGGGCGGCCAGTGCCGGGCGAGGACATGGGCGGGGATCATCCGGCCGGTGCGGACCTCGGGGGACTTCGAGGCGGCGGAGACCATGCCCACGACCCGTCCGCTGCCCTCGACGGCGGCCGCCGCGCCGCTGAACCCGCGGGTCAGGGGCTGGCCGGTCGGCGTCCACGCCTCCAGTTGGACCCACTCGCCGGCGATCAACTGGCCGGCGGCGGCCCGGAACTCGGCGAGTGTGCCGCTGTCGTAGCCGCGCGGGAAGCCGTAGCCGAGCAGCTTCGGCGCCGGGTGGGCGTAGGCCTCACCGAGCTCGGCGAACCGGGCCGGCTCGATCGGGACGGCGGTGTCCAGGAGGAGGACCGCGACATCGCCCGGGTCGTCGACCTTCCCGGTCCAGCCGCCGCGCTCCACCACGGTCGCACCGACCGGATCGAGGTCCGGCCGTCCGGCGAACAGCACCTGCGCCCGGCGGTCGCGGGTGACCACGTGGGCGCAGGTCAGGACCTCACGGTCGCTGACGAGGAATCCGGACCCGGTCTCGCCGCCGCAGGTGATCTTCGTCTGCCAGGCTGCGGTGGGCACCTCGGGTCAGCTGTTCTCACCGTCGGGCTCGCTGTCCACCGGCTCCTGCTCCGCGGGCCGGCGCTGCTCGGGCTTCCAGGAGAGCTTCACCACCAGGTGCCCCTCCAGGCTGCTCTTGGCGATCACCGCGCCGGCCTCGGTGGTGAGTTTGACGCCGAACTCGATCTCGACGGTGTCGGGCTTCAGCCGGCCGTCGCGGAAGACGCTCAGCGCCGACTCGGCCGCACTGTGGATGCCCTGCAGGGCGTGTTCGAAGGTGCGGCCGGCCTGGGTGATGGCGCCGTCCCCGCGGGCGACCAGTTCGAGGCCGGGCCCCTCGTCGTCGACCTCGACGACCACGTTCGCGCCGCTGTCGGTCCGGAATGCGACCAGCGAATCCAACGGATCCCCCCTGTTCAGGCCTGAACCCCGTACGTACGTCGGACAGTATGCCGGTTCCTCGGCCGTACGGTCAGCCCGATCCGAATCATGAAACCCTCTTCCCTGTAACAGTTGTGACGTCAAGTCACTCGGAGTCGGCGGGCTGGGGCGGCCAGGTGTCCGGGGCCAGGACGCCGGTGGTGTAGGCGCGGGCGACCAGGGCGGTGCGGTTGGGGACGCGCCAGCGGCGGGAGAGCCGGGCCAGGTGGTAGTTGACGCCGTCCGGGGTGATGCCGAGCGCCCGGGCGATCTGCGCGGTGGTGTCGCCCCGGGCCGCGGCGGCGAGGATCCGGGCCTCGACCGGGCTGGCCTCGGCCCGGGGGCCGGGCGGTGGGGCCGCGGGCTCCGCCGCCTGTAGCGACAGCAGGAGGTTCGGGGTCTGCTCCGGGGTGTCGCTGACCAGGTCGACGGTCATCTCGCCGTGCCGCTCACTGCCGCCGGCGGGCGTCCAGGAGACCCGGGCCGGGTACTGCGAGCGGCGGTGCAGCCGGACGGCCTCGGTGAGCGCCTCCAGGGTGCCGGTGTCCCGCAGGGTGAAGAACTCCAGAATCCTACGGTGGCGCAACTGGCCCGGCAAGCAGCCGAATTCGGCCGCCATCGCGCGGTTGACGATCAGGATCCCGCCGCCGAAATCGCACACCGCGATGGGCATCGGCACGTGGTCCAGCAGCCGCAGCGCGCGGTTGCGCCAGATCACCGCCGGATCCAGGCGGCCGCTCGGCAGGGGGGCGCAGTCCTCGGTCGTTCGCATCGGTGGTTCTCCTCTCCGGGGTCAGGGCTGACGGTTCGTGGGCAAGCCCGTCACCGCCCCTGGTACTACACAATCATGTAGTGATCGGGGTCGGACCTTCCCCCCGGTGGGCTCACAGTGGTGGAAGACCGAAGTTTCCTGCCGTGGGAGGGGCACAGCGATGACCGAGACTATGGAGAGCGCGGCCGCGGGCCAGTGGACGGCCGGGGGTGAGGGGCCGGGCGGGGCCGGGAACGGCCGGGCCGTCCCCCTGGTGGACATCTCGTCGGCGCCGCCGCTCGCCGCCCCGATGCTGCGCACCATGGAACTGGCCAGAGAGCACGGCCCGGCCTTCGTCCAGCGGCTGCACGGCCGGGACAGCCTGATCGTCAGCGGGCTGGAGCTGGTCGAGGAGCTCGCCGACGAGACCCGGTTCACGAAGTCGATCGGCCCGGGCCTGGAGAACGTCCGCCAGTTCACCGGCGACGGCCTGTTCACCGCCTACAACGACGAGCCCAACTGGGCCCGGGCGCACGACATCCTGACGCCCGCCTTCGCGCTCGGCTCGATGCGCACCTACCACCCGGTGATGCTGCGGGTGGCCCGCCGGCTGGTCGACTCCTGGGACCGCCGGGAGGCCGCCGGACTGCCCGTGGACGTGCCCGGCGACATGACCCGGATGACCCTGGACACCATCGGACTGGCCGGCTTCGGCTTCGACTTCGGCTCCTTCGAGCGGGACGAGCCGCACCCCTTCGTCGAGGCGATGGTGCGCTGCCTGGCCTGGGCGATGAACAGGCTCACCCGCGACCCGGAGGCCGACCACGGCGAGAGCGACACCGCCTTCCGGGCCGACGCCGACTACCTGGCCGCCGTGGTGGACGAGGTGATCGCCGCCCGCTCCGCGGAGGGCGCCGCCGCGGAGGGCGCCGCCGCGGAGAGCGCCGCCGGGGAGGGCGCCGCCGGGGAGGGCGAGCAGGCCCCGGCCGAGGACCTGCTCGGCCTGATGCTCGGCGCGGTCCGCCCCTCGGACGGCACCCGGCTGGACGCCGAGAACATCCGCAACCAGGTGATCACCTTCCTGATCGCCGGCCACGAGACCACCTCGGGCGCCCTCTCCTTCGCGCTGTACTACCTGGTCAAGCACCCGACGGTGCTGCGCCAGGTGCAGCGGGAGGTGGACGAGCTCTGGGGCGACCAGACCGACCCGGAGCCCTCCTACGAGGACGTCGGACGGCTGCGCCACACCCGCCAGGTGCTCAACGAGGCGCTGCGGCTGTGGCCGACGGCGCCCGCATTCAGCCGGGAGGCCCGCGAGGACACCCTGCTCGGCGGCCGCATCCCGCTGCGCGCCGGGGAGACCGTCTTCGTCTCCACGCCGATGCTGCACCGCGACCCGGCGTGGGGCGACAACCCGGAGCTGTTCGACCCGTCCCGGTTCGACCCCGAGTGCGAGGAGGCCCGCTCCCCGCACGCCTTCAAGCCCTTCGGCACCGGCGAACGCGCCTGCATCGGACGGCAGTTCGCGCTGCACGAGGCCGTCATGCTGCTCGGCATGCTGGTCCACCGCTACCGGCTGATCGACCACACCGACTACCGGCTGACCATCAAGCAGACGCTCACCATCAAGCCCGACGACTTCACCCTCGGCCTCGCCCGGCGCACGCCCGGCCGGGCCGCGAACGCCTCCGGTGCCGCCGCCACTGCCACTGCCACCGGCACCGGCACCGGCACCGCCGAGCGGTCCGGGACGGCCGGGCGGGTCCGCCGGGGGACCGGGCTGCTGCTCCTGCACGGCTCCAACTACGGCGCCTGCCGGGAGTTCAGCCGACAGCTCGCGGAGGCCGCCGCCGACCTCGGCTGCGAGACGGAGACCGCCCCGCTGGACGCGTACGCGGACGGGCTGCCCACCGACCGGCCGGTGGTGATCACCGCCGCCTCGTACAACGGGCAGCCGACCGACGACGCGGCCCGGTTCGTCCGCCGGCTCCAGGAGACCGGAGAGGGGCGGGAGGGCGGGACGGCCCACGGCGTCGAGTACGCGGTGCTCGGCATCGGCGACCGCACCTACGCCGCGACCTACCAGCGCGTCCCGGCGCTGATCGACGACCGGCTCGAAGCGCTCGGCGGCACCCGGCTGCTGGCCCGCGCCGAGGCCGACGCCTCCGGCGACCTGGCCGGCACCGTACGGCAGTTCACCGCCGCGCTGCGCGAGACCCTGCTGGCGCGCTACGGGGACGCCGACGCCCCCGCCGAGGCGCGGCCGGCGGCCGCCTTCTCGGTGACCGAGGTGACCGGCGGCCCGCTGGCCGCGCTGGCCGCCCGGCACGGCATGGCGGAGCTGACCGTCACCGCCGTCGGCAGCCTGACCGACCCCGCCTACCACCGGGTCAAGCGGCTGGTCCGGCTGGCCCTGCCGGAGGGCACCGGATACCGGACCGCCGACCACCTCACCGTGCTCCCGGCCAACGACCCGGTGCTGGTCGAGCGCGCCGCCAAGCTGTTCGGCGCCGACCTCGACACGGTGCTGGGCATCGTGGCGCACCGGCGCACCGGACCGGCCGTCGACCGCCCGCTGACGGTGCGCGAACTGCTCACCCACCACGTCGAGTTGCAGGACCGGCCGAGCGCCGAGCAGCGCGCCGCCCTGGCCGCGCTCAACCCCTGCCCGCCCGAGCAGGCCGCGCTGCGGGCGCTGCCCGAGGACGACCCGCGCACCCTGCTGGACCTGATCGAGGACCACCCGGCCCTCCAGGGGCGGCTCGGCTGGCCGGTGCTGCTGGAGCTGCTGCCGCCGATCAGGCCACGGCACTACTCGATCTCCTCCTCGCCCGCCGGCGACCCGGGCCGGGCGGAGCTGATGGTCTCGGTGCTCAGCGGGCCGGCCCGTTCGGGCCGGGGCACCTTCCGGGGCACCGGTTCCGGCTACCTCGACCGGGTGGCCGTCGGCGACACCGTGCTGGCCAGGGTCCAGCCCTGCCGGGAGGCGTTCCGGATCGGCCACCGCACCCCGGTGGTCATGATCGCGGCCGGCACCGGCCTGGCGCCCTTCCGGGGTGCCGTCGCCGACCGCCGGGCGCTGCTCGCCGAGGGGGCCGGGCTCGCTCCGGCGCTGCTGTACTTCGGCTGCGACGACCCGGACGCGGACTACCTGCACCGCGGTGAGCTGGAGGCGGCCGAGCAGGCCGGCGCGGTCTCGCTGCGGCCCGCCTTCAGTGAGCGGCCGCGGGACGGGCGGCGCTACGTGCAGGACCGGATCGCCGCCGAGGCGGCCGAGGTCTGGGAGCTGCTCGAAGCCGGCGCCGAGGTGTACGTGTGCGGCGACGGGGCCCGGATGGCGCCGGGCGTCCGGGAGGCCTTCCGGACGCTGTACCGGGAGCGCGTCCCGGGCGCGGACGAGCAGCGGGCGCAGGCCTGGCTGCAGGGGCTGATCGAGGCCGGGCGGTACGTCGAGGACGTGTACGCGGGCTGACCGTTCGCCCCCCGTTCGGCCCCCGCTCGCCCCCTCGGACACGGCCGTGGGC